>JAFZFR010000036.1 GCA_017555805.1 Alistipes sp.
ACCGCCCTGGTCCGATGGATTACATCCCCGACTTTATCGACCGTAAGCACGGCCGCAAGCCTATCGTGTACGACATCCCGATTATGGAGAAGTACCTGAAGGATACCTACGGCATCACGGTGTATCAAGAGCAGGTGATGCTCTTGTCGCGTCTGCTGGGTAACTTCACCCGAGGCGAGAGTGATACGCTGCGTAAGGCGATGGGTAAGAAGATTAAGTCGAAACTGGATGAGTTGAAGCCCAAGTTCATCAAGGGCGGTCAGGATAATGGTCACGACCCGCAGGTGCTTGAAAAGATTTGGGCTGACTGGGAGAAGTTTGCATCCTACGCCTTCAATAAGTCGCACGCAACCTGCTACTCGTGGGTAGCCTACCAGACTGCCTACCTCAAGGCGAACTACCCTTCGGAGTATATGGCGGCGGTGTTGAGCCGAAACCTGGCGGATATCAAGACCATCACGCAGTATATGACCGAGTGTAAGCAGATGGGTATTAATGTGTTGGGTCCCGATGTGAACGAGTCGCAGCAGAACTTCTCGGCAAACAAGGCGGGCGACATCCGCTTCGGTCTGGCGGCAATCAAGGGTGTTGGTGAGGTGGCTGTGAAGTCAATCATCGACTAGCGCAAGGCGAATGGTCCATATAAGGATAATTTCGACTTTATGGAGCGCGTGAATTACAGCATCGTGAACCGCAAGTGCCTGGAGAGCATCGCCTATGCTGGTGGCTTCGATTCGCTCATTACATTCCACCGCAGTAAGTTCTTCAGTCCCGACGAGAAAAATACCGCCATTGTTTCCTACATTGAGCAGTTGGCGCGTTATGGTCAGCGTGTGCAGCAGGAGAAGCAGAATGCCCAGCAGAGTCTCTTTGGTGCAGGCTCGGTGGTGGATATTCAGCGCCCATCGGTGCCACCTGTCGAGGAGTGGAATCAGTTGGCTCTACTCAAGAAGGAGCGCGATGTGATTGGACTCTACCTCTCGGCGCATCCGCTGGATGAGTATAAGATTATCATTGACCATATGTGTAAGGCGCAGTTGAGCGACCTTTCGGACCTCGATAAGTTCAACGGTCAGGAGATTGCCTTCTCGGGCGTTGTGACCTCTGTTCTGTCGCTTACAACCAAGACGGGTCGTCCATTTGGTCGTTTTACGCTGGAGGACTACAACGGCTCGCACGAATTTGCTCTCTTTGGCAAGGATTATGAGAAGTTCCGTAACTTTATGTTCAACGACTACTTCCTCTTCGTGAAGGGTAAGGTGCAGCCACGCCCCTACTCCGACAACGGCGACCTGGAGTTCAAGATTCAGCACATTATGCAGTTGAGCGAAGTGCGCGACAAGATGATTAAGGAGATTCATATCTCGCTGCCGTTGGAGAGCGTGACGGAGCGTTTTGTGAAGGAGTTTAGCGAACTGATTATGGAGAACTGTGCAAAGCGCCGCAAGAGTGAGGAGAAGGAGAAGAGTTTTGCGGTGTTGCGCTTCAGTGTGGTTGATCGCCAGCAAGGCGTGACGCTGAATATGTACTCGCGCAAGTATAAGGTCGAACTGACGCCCGATATTGTGAAATTTTTGGAGGCAAACGATTTGAAATATTCATTATCATAAACTTATAAATAACTTAAAATTATGGCTTTAGCAATTACAAACGAGAATTATGCAGAGTTGATGGCATCGGGTAAGCCTGTTGTTATCGATTTCTGGGCAGAGTGGTGTGGTCCTTGCCGTATGGTAGGTCCAATCATCGACGAGTTGGCAACCGAGTATGAGGGTCAGGTTGTAATCGGTAAGTGTGATGTTGATTCTTGCGACGACATCGTGGCAGAGTACCGCGTGCGTAACATCCCTACTGTCATCTTCCTGAAGGGTGGCGAGGTTGTAGACAAGGTTGTCGGTGCAACAAGCAAGGAGACTTTGAAGGCAAAGGTTGACGCTTTGTTATAATCAAGAAGTTGTTTCTGAAAGAAAAGGGATGTCCCATCGTGACATCCCTTTTCTTATCTCTAAAGCGTAATGCAGGTTAGAACGCGCGCATATCGGCCTTGATGATTCGCTGATTCTCGATAAGGATGCGGAAGTAGCTGATGTTTGCACCCTGACACACCTTCACCATCTCGCCACCGCAGTAAGGGTCATCGACGATGGATGCCGTTATCTGCATCTTGCGAGTCTTGAGGGTGTGGAATATTTTTGAGATATATTCGCAGAATTTCTCCTTGTTCATAGTCTCATCAGCCCACAAAGAGTCAAAGGTGAGCGATTCACACAGATGCTTAAAGATGAGTCCCGCATCAAGATTATTCCAAGCCTGAGTAATGTCGCTTAAAATTTTACTTTTCATTTCAATACCTAACCTTGCTAACCTGTTGTTCAATCACACGACCTACAAAAAAACAGAAGCGTGGTGCTGAGAACTTATTTTTGACGCCGGGCTCTGGTAAGCCTTGAAGTAAATAAGCGACAGCCCACGCCGAAATCCATAATGGATACGACGCGGCAAAATGTCTGCCTATTCCCCTTCTTAAATTTACCAGATTTAGCGTCGAGAATAAACTTACACTTTCCGTGTTTTTTGTATGTTGCACAAAATTAGTAAATCATTTTTCCTTTTACAATAGTTTTGCGCGATTAAATTGCAATTTTTTTCTCGTTAATTATATAGGTATCAATCGTTTTGTTTCTTTTCTGGAAAATTTTGGCGCTTCTCTCCACACCCTTGTCAGACAAAAATCACACGAAAAAGAAAAATCTTTTGTGCTGTGTCATAAAGTGGCACAGGTTCTCGTTAGATTTGTGGTGAAAATTGTTGAAGGTATGAAGAATTCTATTGCAAGCCGCAATATCGCGGCAAAGAAATCAATTGAGGATGAAGTAGTTAATGGTGGTTTTGGACAGCCTATGCCAACGAGCCTGCTCTCTGCCATCGAGGTTATCGTCGAGAAGTCAAGGGACAGTGAACTCTGCGACCTCTTCTACGAGGACCTTACCCTGCCGTTGAGTTATCTGATGGAGCGCCTGCAGATGACCCGTAATGAGGCGCTGTTGCTCGCTCTCGCTGTCAATCTGGGCGTCGAGAGCACTGTGTCACTGAGTCAGTTCGCCAACTATCTCGACTGCTCGCGAATCAAGTTGCTATGTATGACCAAGGACCTTGAGTCGCTGGTCAAGCGCCGTTATCTTGTTCGCGACAACTCGTTCGGCGACCGTGACTGTTACGCTCTGCGTAAGGAGGCGCTTGTCAGCCTGACTAACGACCTCCCCTATGAGCATAAACTCAAAACAAACCTCTCGACCGAGCAATTCTACGACGAACTGGGCCAACTTATCCACAAGCGCAAGCACGACGAGTTGGCGTTTGACCTCTTCCGCGAGGAGGTGGATGCTCTGTTTGAGGCTAATGCTTACCTGCTGCTGCCGTCGCAACTCAAGTTGCTCGACCTCACCGTCACCGAGCGTATGTTTATGGTGGTGGCGTGCGAAATGTTGGTCAATAACGACGACGAGGTTATCACCTACGGCGACTACAACGATGTGCTCACTGGCAGAATCGCACTGAAGCGCCTGCGTACAAGTTTTGGCAACGGCAAGAGTCCCCTCATAGAAAAGGGGCTTATCGAGACCATCAACAATAATGGCTTCTCGGACAACTCGGCTGTGCGACTCACCGACAAGGCGCGTACCGAACTGCTTAGCGACACGGGCATCACCGTCAGCAAGCGCGAGAAGCACAATCAGTTGATTCAGCCCGACACAATCACCGCCAAGGCGCTCTTCTACAACCCTTCCGAGCAGCAGCAAATCAACCGCTTGGAGGCGTTGTTGCAACCCGAGGCTTTCACTGACATCTGCAACCGCCTTGCCGACAAGGGTTTGCGTAAGGGTTTCGCCTGCCTGTTCTACGGCGCACCAGGTACGGGTAAGACCGAGACCGTGCTGCAACTTGCCCGCAAGACGGGCCGCGCCATTATGCAGGTGAACATCTCGGAGATTAAGAGCAAGTGGGTCGGCGAGAGCGAAAAGAACATCAAGGCAATCTTCGACCGCTACCGAGCGCTGGTCAAGGACGAGTCGCTCGCCCCTATCCTCTTCTTCAACGAGGCGGACGCCGTAATCAACAAGCGTTCGGAGAACGCAGCGCACGCGGTGGACAAGATGGAGAACGCTATGCAGAACATCATTCTTCAGGAGATTGAGACTCTGGAGGGTATCCTCATCGCGACAACCAACCTCACCAAGAACATCGACCGCGCCTTCGAGCGTCGCTTCATCTACAAGATTGAGTTCGGTGTGCCTTCGCTCGACGCCAAGCGTTCGATATGGCTCTCAATGATACCCTCGCTGGGCGACGAGGATGCCTCTACCCTCGCCTCGGCGTACAACTTCAGCGGTGGTCAGATTGAGAACATCGCCCGCAAGCACACCGTCGAGCAAATCCTCTCGGGCGAGGAACCAACCTTCGCAACCCTCCGCGCGTTGTGCGATGTCGAGTGCTTGAACGATACCTCACCCCGCAGAGCGATTGGGTTCTAACCTCGTTTTGTGTTCTGTGAGCGCACTGCACCCCGCAATTTGGCGACTTGTGGGGTGTGGTGAAGAGTGGATGAAGATTGATTTTTATAGGATATTTTGTAAAAATTTGCTAAAACAAAAAATTATTCCTACATTTGCACCACCAAAAATGAGGATTACCCATTTTGGTGAGCGTTGATCCTGTAGCTCAGCAGGTAGAGCACAACACTTTTAATGTTGGGGTCCCGGGTTCGAGCCCCGGCGGGATCACGAAAAATACGACAGTCAAAGCAAATTTGCTTTGGCTGTTTTTTTTGTTGTGATATGTTGTGTAAAGATGATTTACCTCCCCCAAGTTATATTCATCAAAAATTGATTTCAACTACCGTTTCTATTGCATAAAATATTTGTTTTGCGGAACTTTGTGGTAATAAAATAGACACAATACCCCACTTGAGTGTTGCACTTTGCGAAAAGTTTACTAATTTTGTGGTGTTGAGCAATCAACAGACATATTTATTAGTGAAAGTGTTTCGCTAATCCTTGACAATAAAATTTGGCGATTTTAAGAACACAAGGACAGCAACAGCACTCATTGCTTGTATTTGTATGCGATGTCGGCACGTTCTGTGCCTGCCCCATACTATACGAGTGTGGGGTATTGTTTATTTGTGTTCGGGCTACGCCAAATGCCTATTGTCAGATAAACGAACGACTCCACACTTTCTGTTTTATATAACCCGTCACATAGGAGCCGAGTGGCAAAAAAAGTAAAACAATGAAGAAACTTTTTCTTATTGCTGCCCTAATGTGTGCAGTATTTTGCTCATCGTGTAGCGAAGGCTATGATGATTCGGCTTTACGAAATGATCTTAATTCTTTAGAGGCTCGAGTAGCCAAACTAGAGGAGATGTGCAAACAGATGAACACTAATATTTCATCATTGCAGACAATTGTAAACGCTTTAAAGCTAAACGATTATATTACCAATGTTTCACCAGTGCGAAAAGAAGGTAAAATTATCGGTTACACTATTTCATTCGCGCATAGTGACACAATTACAATCTACAACGGCGAAGACGGAGCAAATGGCATAGATGGTGTAAACGGAAAAGATGGATATGTGCCACAAATTGGAGTAATGAAAGATACAGACGGGGTATATTACTGGACTATTGATGGCGAATGGCTACTTGATGCGAATGGTAATAAAATCAAGGCTGTAGGTGAAGATGGGAAAAATGGTGCAGATGGCAAGGATGGAGTAAACGGAGAGCCAGGCTCTGATGGAGAGAACGGTAAAAATGGAGCTGATGGAGAAGATGGAAAGGATGGCAAAGATGGTATCACACCTCAATTAAAGATTGAAGATGATTATTGGTATGTATCCTATGACAATGGCTCTTCTTGGACAAAACTCGGCAAGGCAACAGGAGCTGACGGTGCGGATGGCAGTGATGGCGCAGATGGAACTGATGGAGAAGATGGTGATAATATTTTCTCAAGCGTAACGCAGGATGAAGAATATGTATATTTTAATCTTGCTGATGGCACAATTATAATATTACCTAAACAGGATAAAGAGAATATTCAGTTTGAAGATTTGCGAGTTAAAATGCTGTGTTGCACCAGGGGTGTCGATAAGAATAACGATGGTGAAATATCATATTCAGAAGCTGCTGCGATAACGGGTTTAAGCACTGTATTTAAGGGTAATACAGATATTGTGGCTTTTACTGAATTGAAATATTTTACAGGATTAACGAAAATTGATGATAACGCATTTCGCGGATGTACAAATCTATGGAAAATAACATTCCCGGACAACATTAAAGAAATTGGCGAGTTTGCGTTTTATGAATGTAATGACTTGCAAATTATTGATATTCCAAATGGTGTTACGACAATAGGGTTAAGAGCTTTTAGTGGTTGTTCTAAAGCAAAATATGTATCGTTACCCCATAGTGTTATAACGCTTGGCGATGATTGTTTCCAGAATGTAACAGGAGAGTTAACCATAAATTGTAATATTCCTGATGCAATATATAGTTCTATTTATTGGAACGGCCCATTTATAAATAGCAAATTCAGTTCTTTAACTATTGGTGATGAAGTAAATGTAATCGGCAAGCGTTCTTTTAACGAAGTAACATCCCTTACTAGTTTGATTATGGGGGATAATGTGAAAAATATTGGTGAGTATGCATTCTCTGGTTGCACAAATTTGAAATCTGAAATTAAAATACCACAAAGTGTGATATCTATGGGGCGATGTGTATTTGGGTATTGTGATAGCGTTACAAAAGCATCAATAGAGTGCGAAAATATTGGGAAAGAAGCGTTTGCTGGGTGTGACAGTTTATCCTCAGTAGTGTTAAGTGAAAGTGTAAAAATTATATCGGAAAATGCATTTTCTGGATGCCCCACAATAACAACTATTACTTTGCCTAGCAGTATAACTAATATTGAAAAATACGCTTTTAACTGCAAAAACCTAAAAATAGTTTATTGCAAACCAACCACACCTCCAACTATTGATAGCCATATTTTTGGATACGATGCTACGATAAATACGATATATGTGCCAACTGAATCTGTGGATTTGTATAAAAGTGCAATAAATTGGTCTAATCACTTTGATATAATTCAAGGCAAAGAATTTTAGTTAAACTTTTATGAGACATGATTACATTAAGGATTGCATTGAGAAAGGAACAATCGATAATGCACAAGGCGGAAAAATAATTCCTTGGTAAAGATTACACTCTCCCCTCCCGACCATTGAGTTGGTCGGGAGTGTTTTCTACCCCATCACTTCGCTTAATTCGCCTATCTCGGCAGCGACAAAATTGATTAGGTCTTGGGGTGCGATTTTGATTTGCAGACCGCGGACGCCGGCGCTGATGTATATGTGTGCGTGGTCGAGGCAGGTTGAGTGGATGTAGGTCGGGAAGCGCTTCTTCATCGCGATGGGTGTGCAGCCGCCACGAATGTAGCCCGTGGTGGGCAGCAACTCCTTCATCGGTAGCATCTCCACCTTCTTGTTGCCCGAGATGCGTGCTGCCGCCTTGAGATTAACCTCGTGGTTGCCTGGCACTACGCACACCAAATGCCCCGTGCGGTCGCCCGTGAGCACCAGCGTCTTGAACACTGTAGCGATATCCTCGCCCAACTGCTCCGCCACATGGGTCGCCGCAAGGTTGTTCTCATCCACCTCATAAGGCACAAGTTCGTATGTTATCTTCGCCTTGTCGAGCAGGCGCGCCGCGTTGGTCTTCTCAATCTTTTGTTTTGCCATAATCGTCGAATTGCACTACAAATTTATAAATTTTTCTTATCTTTGCCTATATGAAACGATTTTTTACCATACTTGCAGCATCGCTCTGCCTCACGCTGGTGGCGTGTGGTGGCGGTCGCACACCTCGTTCAACTACAAAGGCATTCTTCGCCGCCATTGAGCAGGGTGAGTTCGCAGAGGCACTCCATCACACCACGCTTGGCGACGAGGGCGACACCGAACTCTACTGCGCCATAATGGAGAAGGAGCGCAAGTCAATCGCCGAGAAGGACGGCATCGCAAAGGTCGAAATCTTGAGCGAGGAGCCATCTATGGAGGATGAAAATCAGATGACCATAACTGCGAAAATCACCTACGGCAACGGCTCGACGCACGAGGAGGTTTGCAGGTTGTTGAAGCAGGAAAATCGTTGGAAGATTGATGTTAATCTCGACTCGAAATAATCTTTGTAAATATCTATTAGTCTGCTTGTTGGTGGTTTTGTGTGGCTGCCGACAAAGGGTTGATAACTACCCTTCCATCACCCCGCCCGTCGCTGAATTTTCGGCGGGTGATATTGCTTTTCGCCTGGGGCGAAGTGTGCAGAGCGGCTTCATTGCATCGGCTGGCAGAGGCGAGAATAGTTTTTCCCATATCGGCGTGATTGTAGAGTGCGACAGCACCCTGATGGTGGCGCATATTGAACCCGATAACACTCGTCCCGACGAGTGCATTTTGTGTGAGCGCATTGAGGATTTTTTCGCCCGCGATGTTGCCGCGGCGGGTTGCGTGAAGCGCCTTGATGGGCTTGATTCTGCGCGCGGAAATGCTATTGCGCGACACGCCTTGAGGTTGAAGGGGTCGGGCGTGGAGTTCGATCACGATTATCTGCTTTCGGATACTACGGCGATGTACTGCACCGAGTTTGTGGAGTATATATTTTTGCTTGAGGGTATAGAGTTGTCGCAGTCGCGCCGACGCACGCTGCCGCTTGTAAAAGAGTCTGTGGTTTTACCTTCGGATATTGCAGAGAATGAGCATCTTAACGATGTGTGGCGCTTCTCCTACGACTTGCCTGCTCGGTAGATTTGATAGGAGTTTACGAGGTTTTGCCACACGATATATGCCGTTGGCGCAACGCAAGAAATTGGGTCGAGGAACGCTTGTGAGAGCCACACCGCCAGAACGGTATTTTTCTGACCGAGCGACTGTCCTCCCGCCGCCGCATCGCCATATCGGCGACCTATCATTCTACCCAACTTAAATTGCAAAAGACAGATAACAAGCGCCACCGCCGCCAGTGCAATCTCGACTCCCCTATCCGCCTCGTAATCAAGCAAAAAGCAAGTCGTACGACCGATGATAACCACTAACGAGAGTAACCAAATATAAAACGAAATCTGGCTGTGTCGTGTCACCCATCCCGCCACTTTTGGCGCACCGAAACGACACAACTGACCCATCACAAATGGTGCAATCAGCAGAGGAGCAACGCGTTGCAGAATCTGCGCCATATTGCACTCTCCGTTGCCGAACTCGTGCAGCATAATAGGCGCAACCAGTGCAATCACGAAGTTGCAGAGCAGACTATACGCCGCCATCGTCTCTACATTAGCGCCCAACATGCCGCCAATAACCACTGCCGCCATCGCTACGGGCGTCAGGATGCAGACCATAGCGCCCTGTGCAATCGCATCCCACCCCGCAAGTGCGAAGTAGATAGCCACGCTGCCCACAATCTGGAAGAGAATAAGCCACAGGTGCATCCACGAAAAGCGAATCTTGCGCGCATCCACGCGGCAGAAGGTCAAAAACAACATCGCAAAGATGAACGACGGCGTCAAAAGACCGCGCGTCACACCATCCACCCACGCCACCTCGCGGCACAACAAAGCGCCGATGACCATTCCCATAGGCATCGATATTGTGCGTAGTGTGTGCGATGATAGTGCCATTATTTCTTCTCCTTTTTCGTGCTCAAGAACTCCAGAATACCGCGCATCAGCGAGTGTCGCTGCTCGGCGTCGAGGATAACCTCAAATGGGAAGCCCATCACGAATGAGCGGAAGTCCTCGCCGTTGTAAGCCACCGCCGCCGACTGGTTGTTTGTGGCGTAGCGCATCGCGATGTGGCTATCCTTGCCCGATGGCATCACGCAACCTGGCGACTCCACGCCATAGTGTTCCATCGAGGGCTCGCGGTTGAAATTTATTGTCTGGCGTGGCATCTGCACGGGCGATGCAACCACCTTGGCAATGCCGCGGCGTGTAGCCATGTCGCCGTTGAATGACGAGTGTAACACCTTGCGTGCAAACTCTTTATCTTCGCCGTTGGCATTTGGGTTATTCCACAAATCGCTCACCACATAACATCCCGACGCAAGGAAAGCACCGCCCTCACGAGCGTATGCCGCAAGCATCGTCTGCAACTGCTCGGAGAATACCTCGTGCTCGTAATCGCGCACTCCGCGACCCACCGCACACGAGCGCTGCTTGCCGAAGATGAAGTCCACGATTGGGTAGTCGCCCAGCATCACCGCCCCACTCTCAACGGCCTTGACGCTCGTCGAACAATAGGAGTAGCCCGCCTCGATGATTGAGGCGCCGTGCACTACGGGGTAGTCGAATGTGTTGCCCGCAATAACCTCTGTTTCGTAGTCGCTGTATGATGAGCCGAGGGCTGTATTGTCGTTCTCGTTGCGCGACTGACGGCGGTCGAAGTTGCGCTGCTCGCCCGTAAAGTCGATGTTTTTAAGGTAGGCAACGCCCGAGTCGTAGTTATTGTGGAAACCCGCCAGCGAGTCGCCCTGAATACTCAATGGGGCGCTCACGCGGTCAAAACCATTCACAACGAGCACCCTGCCTCGCTCTGCCGCCACGCGGTGTGCCGACAGAATCTCGCTTGGGAAACTCTCACCGCCCTTGTTTACGGCCGTCACGCGGTAACTGTATGTGTGACCCGCCTCCTGCTTCATGCGGATGTGGGTGTTCTTGACCTTTGTGCCGTTGTCGAAGCCACCGTCGTCCTTGCGCGTATAGACAATATAGTAGTCGGGTGTAGCGCTCACCTCGAGGCTATCCTCTACAGCGCTCCAACTCAACTCCACATCGGCAGAGTCGGCGTTCACAAATGTTGCCTTGAAACTCTCAACGGGTAGCGGCTGAACGGTATATTGACAGTTGTACTGGCTTGATAGATAGCGCAAAATGCCCTTATAGATGGCACGGCTCACGATGAACTTGAATTTAGGGTCGTGGCCATAGCGCATATCAGCGAAGTTCTGGTGCGAGAGCAACTCCAGCAACATTGTAGGCACTGCTGGTACGCGTGCTTCATAGTATGAACGGTTCCACATACCGCGACGGCTCCATGCAGGCTCGTATGTCGAGCGGATGTCGCCCACAATCTGCGACATCACCATATCGGTCAAATCGCGTGAAAGATAGCGGTCAGCACCACCCTCGAAACGACCCTTGTTGTCCTTTGTGTAGTAGATGCCGAGCGTGCCGATGATATCATCATTCAGGCGCACACCAGCATCGGAGTGGAACGCCAGCGTGAGGTCAATCGGGATGGATTTTCCCTTCTCCTTGGGCAGACGCTCCGAGCCACCCGTTAGGGCATTGACCCAGTGAGCGCGCGACATATAATCATCGCGATAGTCATCCTTGTTCTCCTTTGGTGTATATACATCCTCCTCAAAACCAGACCATTGCAACCAGTAACGCGCGCCCTCGCAGAAGCGTGGATATTCGCTTGTCATAGGCTCGTAGATGATGTCCTCCTTCTGCAACTCCTTGCTCACCTCGCGTGCGATGTTGCCCCAGCCGCCGCCAATCTTCACAGCATCAGCCGAGACCTTCTTGCCCGCCTTGCTGCACTTGTTGTCAAGCGACACGATAAGCATATCCTCGCCCGCTGCGAGTGGGAAGTGACCGAGATAAATCCACATCGAGCCTCCCATCGTCTGGTTTACGGCGAACTCGCTCTCGCCACCGCGATGATGTACGGTGTAGTGCGCCTCCTCGGTGCTCTCCTTACCGAAACTCTCGTATGCAACATATACGGCATAATCGCCCTCCTGCGCTATCGTAGCGCGCCACTCGGCACGGCTCTCCTCGCCCGATGATATGCTCTCCACCACGCGCGTTGTGCCCTCCTTGAATGGGTTTTGACCACTCATATATACCTCGCGCTTGTGGGCGAAGCCAGTGCCGCCATCAGCGAAGGACTTTGCGCCGTTTGACTCGGCGTAGGTTGTGTCGTCGATACCCTCGTTATTGTCGATTATAATCTCCTCAAGTTGTGTGTCGCGCTCGCGTGGTAAAAGCACATTGGCGCCCGCATTCTCCAACATTGGCACAAGATATGGCAACACGAAACTCTGCGTAAAGAGGTCCTCGACGGTCTCCCATAGGCGTGAGCGCTGCCAGCGCCAGAGGTTTTCGCCCTGCTCGAAATAGCGCCCGTGACTCTGCCACAAGGCGATATGACGACCCGCCAAGCCCTGCGAAGGGGTGCTCTGCTTTGATAGCGGAGTGACGAGTGGCTGGTTGCTGGTGTTGGTAAAGCGCACCGCTCCCTTGTGTGCTGTGCGATGGTAGATTGGGATTAGTTCCTCAATGAGGTGATTATCGGTATGAAGCGAAATCTTATACTTCGCGTATTTTTCGGGCAGAACGCTGCGGATGGAGTCGTACATCGCGCGCACATTATCCTCGCGGAATGGGTAGTATGACAGGCCGATAGAGGCGTATATATCCAATCTGTCGCCCGCCGCCTTGGTGCGGTCCACCTTTACATAACCGCCCAAAATTTCGCGTGCGACGATGCGTGTGAGCACATCGCCCACCTCGGTGCGGGCGTCAGCCGAGAGGTTTTGAGATGAAGCGTTGGTTGAGATAACCAGCGCAAGTAACAAACATATAGAGCGAAACAACTTTCTAAAGTTCATCGTTGTGAGATTTTGAAATTAAAATGAGTCCAAAGATAGTAAATAATGCATTATATCCCAACAATTCGAAGCCGATATGATATTGCAATTCTTCGCGCACAATCCACTGCAAAAGATAACTCGCTACGGGCGACAAAACTGCTATCAAAGGGATGTATCTGCCCCTCACCTTGCGGCGCGTCAGCAGGCCAAATGTAAAAAGACCAAGGATAGGACCATAGGTGTAGCCGGCAATCTTGAAAACAAGGTTGATAACGCTACCCTCGCCCAGATAATAAAAGAGGATAATCATCGCAGTCATCACCACCGCCATAATCGTATGGGTGCGACGGCGAAGAACAGTTAGTTGCGCCTCGTTGAGCGTTTTTCTGCCATCGAAAATGTCTATTGTAACGGTAGTCGTTAGAGAAGTGAGAGCCGAGCCCGCAGCTGAATAGGTGCTTGAGATAAGTCCTACAACAAACATTACACCAGCAACATATGGCAATCCACCCTGCACTGCAACAAGCGCAAAGGCATCATCGCCCGAGGCTGGTTGTGGCAGATGTGCAAAATCAATATAACGATACAAGAGAACGCCCAAAGCAAGGAACAATGCAATCACAACAATCTGGCAAAGTGCCGTCAGAATGATGTTTATCTGCGACTCGCCCTTCGTGCGGCAACTCAGGTTGCGCTGCATCATATCCTGGTCGAGTCCCGTCATCGCAACAAGGCACAAAGCACCTCCCGCCACCATCTTCCAGAAGTATCTGGGTGACGCTGGGTCATCGAAAAACCACATCTGCGAATATGGCGAACTCTTGATTGTGGCAACGGCATCGCCGGCAGAGAGCCCCATCGCCTTGCAAAGGCAGCAAATTACCACCACCACACTACCCACAAGGCACGCAGATTGCAGCACATCGGTAATGATAAGCGAGCGCACACCTCCGCGGCGTGTGTAGAGCCATACGACGAGCATTGTGAGCACTATGTTGCAGATAATGTTTAACTTTAGGTGGTCGAACACAAGTAACTGCATCACAACGCATACCACATAAATCTTAAGGGCTGCGCCGATGAGTTTTGCCACGATGAAACACCACGCTCCTGTGTGGTGCGCCTCGTCGCCAAAACGCGTGTCGAGATATTCGTAGAGCGACACCACCTTGCGCTTGTAGAATGCGGGCACGAGCAGCGTAGCCAGCACCACCTGACCGATGGTAAAGCCGATGACCATCTGCATATAGGAGAAGCCATCCGCCGCCACCGAGCCTGGCACAGAGATGAAGGTGACGCCCGACATCGCTGCACCAATCATCGCAAGTGTAGCGACCCACCACGAGGTGCGTCTGCCGCCGATGAAAAAGTCATTGTTGCTCACATCTCGCCCCCTGCGGTGTACCAAAAAGAACATCGCGGCGAGGTAGATTGCCAGCGTTAGTAAAATTATATAAGGTGACATAAATTTAATCAATGCATAATCTTGCCACAAAGGTCGAATATTTACCGCACAATAACAATAATTCACCACAAAAAAATTGTGTTATCGAATAAGTTTTCTATCTTTGCGTTGAGTAAAAATTTACTCAAGGTTATTAGGTTAAAACATTTTCGAGAAAATAATTTGAAATAATGGCTAAAACACTAAAGATTAGAGATTTAACCTTGCGTGATGGTCAGCAGTCGTCATTTGCTACCCGTATGACGCAGGAGCAGATAGACCGATGTCTGCCATATTATAAGGATGCGGGCTTCTTCGCTATGGAGGTCTGGGGCGGTGCAGTGCCCGATTCAGTGATGCGTTACTTGGGTGAGAACCCTTGGACTCGTCTTGAGAAAATTTATGCAACTGTGGGCGATGTGTCAAAACTTACAGCCCTTTCGCGCGGTCGTAACCTCTTCGGTTATGCACCTTATACTGACGAGATTATCGATGGCTTCAGCCGCAATGCAATCCAGAGTGGTCTGGGTATTATGCGTATCTTCGATGCGTTGAACGATGTGGATAATGTGAAATCAACCATTAAGTATGTGAAGCGCTACGGCGGTATTGCCGACTGTGCGGTTTGCTACACTGTTGATCCAAAGTACCCACAGCCATCGTTCTTCCAGCGTCTGCTGGGCAAGAAGGCACCACAGCCAGTATTTACCGACGAGTACTTCCTCTCGAAGGCGAAGCAGATGGCGGCACTCGGCGCTGATATGATTACCATTAAGGATATGTCGGGTCTTATCCCACCTGCACGCATCAGCCGCCTTGTGAAACTCTTTAAGGAGCATATCAAGGTGCCTATCGACTTCCACACCCACTCTACTCCAGGCTACGGCTTGGCATCGGTGTTTGCCGCTATCGCAGCCGGTGTTGATGTTGTGGATACCAACTGCTGGTGGTTTGCGGGCGGTACTGGCGCACCTGCATTGGAACTTGTCTATGTATTCTGCCAGAAGATGGGTATCGACATCGGCGTGAATATGGAGGCTGTGGCGAAGATTAACGAACAGTTGAAGGTTATCCGCAAGGAGTTGGAGTTGTCGGTATTTGGCAAGGAGAGTCCAAAGCCAAACCGCTACGCATTCTCTGACACTGCCGACCAGTATTTCAATGAGGCAGTGGCAGCAGCGAAGGCGGAGGATTTCGATACTCTGCTCACAATCAGTCAGAAGATTGAGGCTTACTTTGGTTTCCCAGCGCCAGATGAGTTGGTGCAGAAGGCAGAGATTCCTGGTGGTATGTACTCAAATATGGTTGCCCAACTTAAGCAGTTGAAGTCGGAGGATATCTTGCCTCGCGCCATGGAGTTGATCCCTACAGTGCGTCTGTCAGCTGGTCTTCCACCACTTGTGACGCCTACATCGCAGATTGTGGGTGCACAGGCTGTGAACTGCGCGATGGACGAGAAGGCGGGTCGCGAGATGTACACCAACAAGAGTTCGCAGTTCATCGGCTTGGTGAAGGGCGACTATGGTAAGACTCCGGTGGAGATTGATCCAGCGTTCCGTATGAAGATTTGTGGTTTTGCAGAGGAGATTCCTTACGACACCACTAAATATAAGATGCAGCCAAACCCAGAGTTACCAGAGGCTGGCGGCGTGAAGTTGGCGGAGAATGAGAAGGAGTTGCTCCTGCTGGAGTTGTTCCCAATGGTGGCAAAGAACTTCCTCACAACCTCAAAGAAGAAGGCTTATGAGGCCGCCGAGGCGGATAAAGCTGCCAAGGAGGCAGAGAAGGAGGCAACAGCAGCGAAGAATGCTGCCGAGGCTCGCGCGGCAATCGCAGCGCAGAAGGTTAAGCCTATCACTGGCAAGACCGTGGAGTCACCACTGCCAGGTCGCATCATCGACATCTGCGTGAAGGTTGGTGACAAGGTGAAGATTGGCCAGACCATTGCAATCCTCGAGGCGATGAAGATGGAGAACAGCATCCCTACCGACTATGCGGGTACTGTGAAGCAGATTCTCGTAGAGGTTGGCGAGGCTGTTCCAACAAAGGCCGTTCTCGTAGAGGTTGAGTAAGCGGATAATTTTGCAAATAATGAAGGGGTTGCCCGTCGTGGGCAGCCCCTTATTTTATTGTAGCGGTGGGAATATCCTCCCAGCGGGTGGTGTAGCAGGGTGAGCAGTGCTCGTTTGCCATACGGATGCGACCACTACCCTGTGCGCCGAAGCGTATGGAGTCGCTGCCCGCCTTGGCGGTTATCTCGTCGAGCACCTTTGTTAGGCGCTCATCCTTCGAGCGGTCGCCCTCGGCAGTGAAGAGGTCGAGCGTGATGCTATCCTGCGGAACGAGTTTCGTTGCCGTGACGCCCGCCTTCTTGTAGGCGTAGCCCTCCACGAATATCTCCTTTGCCGTCGCGACTGCTGCCGAGATTATCTTGCGTGAACTGTTTGTCGGCTCGTTGAAGTGGACTATGGCGTTGGCGTACGATTGTGGCTGGTCGTCGCGGAAGCGGTTTGTGACGGCGAAGATGTGCAACTCGCCACACGCTGAGCCCTGCTGGCGCAACTTTTCGGCGGTCATCGCGGCAAAGTTAGCCACCTGCTCCGCCAACTCGCCACATTGCGTAATCTCGCTTGAGAAACTGCGTGTATTGCTGATTGATTGGCGCGAGTCGGTGGTTGTAGCAATCTCGATGCAATCCTCGCCCTGCAACTCTCGCCAAGTGCGTAATCCATTGATGCCAAATAGTCTTTGTACCTGAAGGCGTGGCATCTGCGTAAAGTCATAGGCGGTATTGATGCCTCTATCCTGCAACTTCGCAAACATCTTGCGACCCACGCCCCACACATCGTTTACGGGATAGCGGCGCAGCACCTTCTCGATATCCTCCGCGCGGTGCATATAGCAGCCGCCCTGCAATTTGGGGTATTGCTTGCATAGTTTCGATGCAATCTTCGCCAGCGTGCGTGTGGGTGCTATGCCCACCGAGACTGGGATGCCAGTATTCTTGCGACAACGGGCGGAAATCTGCTTCGCCAGCGCGTTGAAGTCGAGGTGCTCCATACCGCGCAGGTCGAGGAACGCCTCGTCGATGGAGTAAATCTCGATGTGGGGAGCGAACTCCTTGAGTGTCAGCCTCACGCGGCGCGACATATCGCCATAGAGGGCGTGGTTGCCCGAAAAGACCGCAACATTATGGCGCTCGACAATATCCCTGATTTTGAAATATGGCGCACCCATCGCTATGCCCAGCGCCTTCGCCTCGTTACTGCGCGCAACGGCGCATCCGTCATTATTGGAGAGCACAATAACGGGACGGCGCTCCAGGTCGGGACGGAAGACTCTCTCGCAAGAGACGAAGAAGTTGTTGCAATCGGCAAGGGCGTACATAACTACACTTTCTTTACGACATAGGTCACGATGCCCCACACCACAAAATTGTTCTCCTCGGTGATGCGGATGGGCTTGAAACGCTCGTTGGCGGGCAGAAGGCTCACGCCGTCGGCATCTATCGCAACGCGCTTGACGGTGAACTCGCCGTCGATAAAGCAGACTGCGATGCAGCCATCGTAAGGGTCGAGACTCTTATCCACGATGATGATGTCGCCCTCGTCGAGCGAGGCATCGACCATCGAGGTGCCACTGATGCGGAAAAAGAATGTCGATGCAGGGTGCTTCACCAGCAGTTTTATAAGGTTGAGTTTCTCCTGCATATCATCAGCGGGCGAGGGAAATCCCGCCTTCACATCACCACAAAAATTTATATCCGTTGTCGCCGTTGCCTCCTCAATCGGATGCGGCATCATCTTATCCATAGTATTCAGTATTAATATCTTACCCTATCTGCCATAGAGATAGAGCAATATTTGTGCTATAAAGTTAAGAATTTGCTGGAGATTATACAAATGAAAACGAAAGGTATAAAAACAAAAATCGCTGACTTTCTATTGAAAATCAGCGAATTAGTCATTGTCGGGATGACTGGATTCGAACCAGCGACAACACGCCCCCCAGACGTGTACTCTAACCGGGCTGAGCTACATCCCGAGAGGACTTGGACTCTGGTCGTCCTTATCAGTAGCGAGAGAGAGACTTGAACTCTCGACCTCATGATTATGAATCATGCGCTCTAACCAGCTGAGCTATCTCGCCATTGCCTTATTGCGAGTGCAAAGATAAGTCAATTTTCCAATTGTGCAAAATATTTTTGAAAAATTTTACATATTTTTTACATTTTTTAGGCACATCTTTTGTTTTCGTGGTTGGAAACATCAAAATTATGAAGACAGACAACACTTTTGCACGGATGATTAACCTTTTGGCGGGCGTCGCTTTGCTGGTGGGAGTATCGGTCGAGGTGCTTACGGGCAACCATCTGGTCTATTCAAATTGGTATATGTGGCTGCAACTTGCCGTGTGTATCATCTTTATGATTGACTTCGCCGCCGCGATGCTCTCGCGCGACAAAAACTCCAGACGCTGGTTTTGGATGAACCTTTTGTTCTTCATCCTCTCAATCCCCTACCTCAATATCCTCGCGTGGCTCGACATCGTGCCCCATCGAGGCATCGCCGTAGCGGTGGCTGCCCTACCTCTGCTGCGCTCGTTTGTGGCGATGGGTGTCGTTATCAGGTGGTTTATTGCGGGCGGTGTGTCGCGAATCTTTGCAGCCTATATCTTTACGGTGGTATGCTTCACTTATCTCGCGGCGCTTATGTTCTATGACTACGAGGTGCTGGTGAACGATAAGTTGCACGGCTTCGGCAACGCCTTCTGGTGGGCGTGGATGAACACCACTACTGTGGGCGCGGCAATCTTCCCCGTAACGCCCGTTGGCAAGGTGCTGGCGGTGCTACTGCCGAGCCTTGGAATGATGTTCTTCCCGATATTTACAATCTATGTGACCAACATCTACACATCAAAATCGGCGAAAGGTAAGAAATGATTTGTTTTTCGGCTTCTTTCTATTAATTTTGTAATATAATTAAGGTATCCCGCGCGTTTGTTGCGAGGAATAAGAGAGAAGAGGAGATGAAACAGATAATTTCACTTTTGCTGGCACTGGTGTGCTGCACGATGGTTTGGGCGCAGGATGAAGCCGAGCGCAAGGAGATAAATGCGCTTTGGTTCAGGGCGCATTACTCAAAGTCGGAGTATATGGTGGCGATGCGTGACGGCACGAAACTATATACGGCGCTCTATACGCCCAAGAACAGAAAGGCGCTGCACCCTATGCTTGTGAACTTCACGCAGAGGGCGTGCGAGCCATACGGCAAGAAGGTGAGCAGTGTTTGGCGCAATGCTTCGCTGGAGGAGTATCTGCGTGCGGAGTATATCCTCGTTTTTCAGGAGGTGCGCGGTACGGGCAGAAGCGTAGCGAGTGCAGCAAACGGCGAGCAACAGGCGCGTGATGCCTACGACACCTTTGCGTGGCTACTGCGTAAGGCGAAGAAGAATAACGGCAACATCGGCGTGTGGGGCGTGGCGGAGGATGCTCGTTGGGCGTTGGAGTCTGCGGCGTGTGCCCACCCTGCATTGAAGGCTGTTTCGCCACAAGGTATTGTGACGGAGGATGAGTTGGCGGCAAAGAGGGTCACTGCGCCGATGTTGTTTGTTGGCGTAGCGTTTGATGCCGAGAGCGGAAAGACAATGTGGAACGCATATAAGCAGACTGCCGCACTGGGTGGTGATTGCCGTTTGGTGGTCGGCCGGTGGGCGCATAAGGCGTGGCGAGAGGCCGAGAATAGCGAGTTTGGTGTAGAGGCTGCGGCAGAGTTCTATCGTATGGAGGTTGAGTTCCCATTCTTCGACCACTTTTTGCGCGGTGCGGAGTTCTCGGGTGCATCGGCGGCGGGGGCGTTTATCTTCTTTACGGGCGAGGATTGCTGGCGCGAGTTGGACGGCTGGGGTGCAAACAATCAGCCGCTGGCGCTATATCTTCACGATGATGGTGTGCTCAATGAGGAGGCTTCGCAGGAGAGTATGGAGTTTACCGAAAACGATGATATGCTGACATTCACATCGGCAGTTTTGGAGCGCGACATTTCGGTGATGGGCGCTATGGAGGCGGTGTTGTATGCTACGGCGGCACAATCGAAGGTAGATTTTACGGTGAAGATTACAGATATTGCCGACAATGGCGAGAGCGAGATGCTGGTGCGTTTTGATACAATATCTTGCGAAGGTTTGACCGCGGATAAGCCTGCGAAAATCACGCTGAAGATGACCGATGTGGCGCATACATTCCTCGCGGGACATCGCATAAAGGTGCAGATTCAAAGCACACCCGGCAACATTGCGATATATCACGACAAGGAGCACCCATCGTGCATCGTGATGCCGTTGTAGGCATAATAAAAGCGACTTAAGATGCGTTATACAATAAAAATGAAAGAATTATGAGGAGACCGACCGACATTGAGAAGTATCAAGGGAACTATTCCGAAAAGGGACTTTTGAATAAGTTGTCGAAGGTGGCACGCTGGGCTGGCGCAAAGGTAGTCTATGCGGTGCTGCTGTTGTATTATGTATTGCAGAGTCCCGATGTGTCGAGTGCCGACAAGACAAAGATTTGGGGCGCACTGGGTTACTTTATTCTGCCCACTGACCTTATCCTTGACTTTATTCCGCTGGCGGGTTATACCGATGACCTCGCGGCGCTTGTCTATGCTCTGCACGCGGTGGCGAAGAACATCACGCCCGCCATTAAGGAGCGCGCACAGGCGAAGTTGGCGACCTGGTTTAAGTCTATCGATCAGGATAAGATTGATGAAGCGATAAAGTAATCGGGCGAGTAGTTGTTGCTACCCTACTCTACAAAAAAAACATCGCGGGGCGTGAACCTCGCGATGTTTTCTTTATTTGTATGTCTGTTATTTGCTGTTGAAACTCTCCATCAGTGAATCAACCTTCTTGTGGCGATCTCTCCACCACTGCTTCATCATTCTAACCTCGTACTCTACATCGCCGTAGTTGCCAGTGTAGTGTACCCAACCGTTTGTACCAGTGATTGCATCCTTGGTCTCAAGTTCGCGCCAGCGAGCAATCTCGCGGTCACGAGCGCCCGATGAAATCTGCTTCTCGGCGTAACTATCCACCAGTTCGTCGAACTTCTCTGGTGCAAGTTGGTTGTTCTTGATCTCCTGCCAGCGGTCGTAAATCTTCTGCTGCAAGCCCTCCACATCGCCATTGATAATGCGCTGGAAGAGGCGGAAGTTGGCGCCGCCGTTGTTGTCATAGTACCAGCCACGGCTTGCGTATGTAGTCACGCGGTTCCAGTCGCGACCCAAAGTACCATCCAAATCCCACAGACCGTGAATCATTCGCTTGTCGTTGTTGATGTTGCGATAGATCCAGTAGGTGTTACGACCTGCGTTGTCGAATGCCAAAATCATATTCAAGAAGATGAAGGTGTCAATCACGCTATTCTCATCCACGCGCTTCGAGAAGTTATTGCTGAAATCTGACTTTGAGGTCTTGCTCACGAAGTCGATGAAGTCGGCCATATGGTTGAAGTTTGGCTTCTTGCCGTCGTCAGCATCTGGATACTCCTGCTCAATCTCGCCAGAGTTCCAGTAGTAGTCATCGTTGCTACTTCGTGCCGAGTAGCCCTGCAACAAGCAGGCTGAAGTCCAGCCCTTCGCCTTGTAAATGTAGCCGCCGTCGGTGTCAATCTGATACTGCTTGCGGTCGATACGGTCGCTCAAGATAAAGAGACCCATATACTCGGTATTTACGAACACCTCGACATAGTCGCCGCGAGTACCGCTCATTGCCTTTGGCTTCTCATCCACATAGTATGGCTTGTTAAATGTGTTCCACAAATCGAAGCATACGCGGTTACGCATACGCGCCATATCTAGATACATAGCATCCAAAATCCAAGAGTTGTCGTTACGGATGTTCAGGAGTTCTGCCTCGCGCTTCTCGCCTGTGTCGGTCTTGAGTTTGAAGTTGTAAGGCTTCTTTGGGTAACGCATCGCACCAGCACCGCGGTACTCGATACCCGCCTTGCTCTCGAACAAGACGAGGTTCTTTCTGTCGCCGTCATCGGTACGGGCGTATGGGTCGAAGAGTTGGATTGTACACTCTACCTTTGGCTCATCCTTGATAGCCTCCGCACACTTGATAATCATAATAGGAAGACTTGTGATATAGAGGTCGTTTGTACCCACGAATGATGTTGTCTTGCTATGAGTCTGTATCTTCAAGGTAGTACCAGGAATCATATCAGGGATAGTCACGGTGTCGCCAGAGTAAATCTTCTGGGCGTTGTCGCCGATGGTAATCCACTGCACACCGTTACCCTTGAACTCAACCTTTGCAGTCTTGCTTGTCTGTGTAGAGTTGCCATCCACCGAGTACATAAAGTCGGGCTGTGGTGAGAAACTATCGCTTGGACAGTTGTAGCCGTCAATCTTCAACTCGCTCAATGGGAGCACATTGCTATCGCCATTTGCTGCTGTCTGAAGGAGGAATACCTGATATGTCAAGCCAGCCTTATTGTCGTTGATGGTGAGTGTGGTGCTGCGTGCAACATCGCCAGAGTGGTAGTTTACCTCAAGCGTGTTACCCACGGCGCGTACCCAGCCCTGACCCGATACCGAGGTGGTGATTGAAAAACCGTTCTTTGGCAGGCCACCGACGGTGATAGTACCACCGTTGTGGTCGATGGAGTACTCCGAGCAAGGGAGTACGAAGAAGTATGACCACTCCTGATCAACATCAAATCGCGCCTCCAGGTCGTTCATTGAGAATGTCACATAGCCTCTGCGAGGCTCCTGCTCGTCGTCGTTTGAGTAGGGCTGTACCTTGATTTTTACATCGGTCTTGCCCGCCTCACCTGATGTGGGACTCACGGTCAGCCACGACTTTGCAGAAGACTTTGCAGTCCAACTGCTCGACGCATCAATGGTGATAACCTTCTCCTCGCCCACTACGGGAGCGGTGAAGTGAGAGGCGGAAATCTGCAACGAATCGCCGATAAACTCACCATCGCTGTTGCAAGAGTAGCCAAAAATAAGGAGGATTGCAAACAGAATCGTCTGTAAAGCGCATCTTTTCATAAGGCAAAAAGTTTTGTTTAGAGTTGTTATTTGGGTCGGTTGGGAATGCCTCGCCCTGCGCCCCGTTTTGTGCTGTATATTAGAGCATACCGCCCCGATTTATCAGCGCTGCAAAAATACAAAAAACATCCGAAACAAAAAGTGTTTCGGATGTTTTTTTGCTCTATTCGGATATTATTCGCTCTTCTTCTTAAAGAGTGAGCCGATTGCCTTGATTGTCTCAACGGTCTTTTCAGCCTTGTTGGTTGTGGTTGAGTCGCTCTTCTCGGCTGTTGATGACGATGATGAGCCGCCCACCAACTTCTCAATCAAGCCCGTTGCAGCCTGCTGTGCCGCCTGCTTTGCAAGGCTCTCAAGGTCGATGCTAACTTTTGGCGAGGTGAATGTACCGCCGATGTTCATATCCACAGTGCCAATCTTCGATGCGAAGCCCGCCGAGGCTGGGATGGTAATCTTACCCTTGTAATCAATGGTCTGGTCAAGACCCGTAGTACCCGAGAGGTTCATCACATAGTCGCCCAACTTGATGTCGAATGGCTTTGTAGCAACCTTGCCCTCGTTGATTGTGAACTCTACATTCAAATCTTTTGCTCGTGCCTCCTTCAAGGCTGGCTTCTTGAGAATGTCGGCCACGATATTGATGAACTGAACATCGCTCAAGCACAAATCCTTTGTAGAGAGGCTGCCGCTACCGTTCAGTGTCTTGACAACTGGGCTCATCTCGCCGTCGAGGTCGGTATCAACCTTGATGTTACCCGAGAAGTCACCCTTCAGGTTAAGGAAGATAGGAGCCAACTGGCGCACCATATCGAGTTCATCGTAAGCCTTTGCGAAGGCAATATTGTTAAGCGCGAAGCCTGCATTGAGGTGTGGGTTCTTCTCTGCTGGTGTAGCGTAAGAGCCGTTCACCACTACTCCACCGCCCATAGCGTTGAGCGAGAGGTTCTGCATATCAACCTTGCTATCCTTCACAACCAAAAGACCCTTCACATCGGTAATGTTCATCTTGCCGAACAGCACCTGCTTAAAGTCAGCCTGCATACGGAAGTCGATGTTCTCTGGCACTCGGATAACGCCCATAGCCTCCTCTGCCTGCTCCTCGACTGGAGTCTCCTCCTCTACTGCCTCTGACTCCTCGTCGCCCTCGGTCATAAAGTCATTGAGATTCATCTTCTGGCTGCTCACATTAAGCGTACCCTTCAAAGTTGTGCCCTTGAAGATGTAGCCAAGGTAGTTCTCGAAGCGGCTGTCGAGTGTGATATCATTCTCGCCGATGCCAATCTTTGTCTGGCTCAACTGCAAGTAACGAGGTTCGAAACTGAATGTCGATTTTTCGATGTTCACATCTGGAATACCCGCCATCTGGAACACCATATCGCTGAGGTTGATGCTACCCGATGCCTGTACGCGGTCGTACTCGCCCTTGTCAATCATTGACATAGCACCCGCCACGCTCATATCAGCATTCACAACGCCGTTTAAGTCCATATCCTCCAATGGATATACATCCTTAATCTTGCCGAGGTCGAGTTTGCCCTTTGCCGCAGCGTTGAAGTTAAGGTCGCTGATTGGAGTCTTGACATTCGCGGTCATCGAGAATGGGTTGCCCGCCAAAGTGAAGTTGAATGGGTTTACAACTACCGTAGTAGCATCTGCTGTGCCGCCAGGGTTGTGTACCTTTGCGATGATGTTGATACCATCCACGCCTGCTGGCAGAGATGGGTAGCGGAACATTGCGTTCTTCACATTCAAATCTACATCAAACGCTGGCAGATTCTCGCCCTCCATCTTACCCTTTGCGTAGGCGTTGAGTGTAGCCACGCCGTCGGTCTTCAGACCCGCGAAATCCTTTGCGTAGATTGCTGGCACGAGCGACAAAATCTCCTTGAAGCCAATCTCGTTGGTGTTGAGTTTGAGGTCCATATCAATAGCCTCGCCCTGCATTGCCACCCAACCGTCGATAGCCGCCTCGATAGCGTTGAGTGAGAGTGAGTTCTCGCGCAGCGTAAACTTCATATTCTTAAGGTCGGCATCCACATCCATCTTCGCACCCACCTTTGCCTTATTCAAGAATGGCACGCCGCCCATACGGAATGTTACGGCTGGGGTCTGCGCCTTGAGGCGGATTGTAGTGTTGTCGCTGGTCATATCGCCCGAGCAGGTTGCGTCGAAATCGCGCACCTCGGCATACATACCGCCCTGACGGTCGTCGTAGATGATAGAGAGGTCATCAACAGAGAGTTTCTTAAGCGAGATGCTGAATGAAGATGACTCCTCGCTCTCTTCTTCGGGCTGCTCCTCCACCTCGTCGCTTGGTTTCATCACATCCCAGTTCACCTTGCCATCCTCCAGCACGATAGCCTTGAGGCGTGTGTCATCAACGATAACCTTCGACACCTCGAAACCGCTGTCGCCAAAGATTGACATCACATTCACCGCCGCGGTCAGTTCGCCCGCATAGACCAGTGTGTCGTTCTCGAACTCCTCGACGCCCTTCAACCAAAAATCCTTCAGCGTAACCGAAGCCTGTGGGAAGTTGCGGATAAGGCTGATGTTAAGGCTCTTGAAGTCAAACTGGGCATTGAGCATCTTGTTGCCCTCGCTCTTGACCAAAGTCTCGATTTTACCCTTGAACGCCAAAGGCAAAACCATCAGCAGAAGCACCACCGCCGCAAGCGTGATGCCTGTGATTTTAATAAGTCGTTTCATAGTATTTAGTTTTTGTTATTGATTTTTCCTCATACAACTACAAAGATAACACTACGCCCCCAAACTACAATGCCCCAGAGGGTGAAAAAAGCATATTTCTCTTGATATGGCACAGATATTTTGAAAATGTAAAGATTTTTGAGTAAATTTACGGAGGAGAATGGATAATGAACCTCGCTAAAGAGGTGCATCTTCGGTGGCGTAACTCGCTTTGTGCGTCACCCCACCCGCTACCGAAGATAGATATAATATAGAGAAAAACTAAAAACCTAATAAAACTATGAAACTTGGAAAATTCTTTGCTGCGGCGTGTGTGGCTGTGATGACGATGGGCTGTGCGCCCAAGGATGTCACCATCGCGTGGGATGATGCGTCGTGCCACTTTGTGACCTACGGAGTCTATGCGCGTGTAAAAAAGGTCGATGACCGCTTCGCGCTGGTCTATAATGCGGGCAACCCTGCTGTGATACGCTTTAGCGACGATGCCTGCGAGAGTTGGGGCGAGCCTATTGAGGTTGCGCGAGCCGAGGGTTACGGCTTCACCAATAGTGAGTTGTTGCAGTTGCAGAGCGGCAAGTTGCTCTATATGTGGAATGCACGCCCTCATCGCGATACGGGGCTGCCATTTAAGATTATGTTCTCCACATCGGTCGATGGCGGCAAGAGTTGGAGCGAGGCGCGCGACTTGTATGTTGCCCACGCGGAGTTTCAGAACGGTTGCTGGGAGCCTATCGCCTTGCAGTTGCCCGATGGCGAGGTACAGATATATTTTGCCAACGAAGCACCCTACACAGAGTCTTCCGAGCAGGAGATTTCACTGATGCGCTCAATGGATGATTGCGAGACCTGGTCGCCAGCCGAAAAGGTGTCGTTCCGTGCTGGGTCGCGTGATGGTATGGCGGTGCCTATCTATCTACCCCACACGAAAGAGATTGCCGTTGCGATTGAGGATAACGGCATCCGTGGCAGATTCAAGCCCGTGATTGTCCGCACGCGCGATAATTGGAAGGATGGTTTTGTGTCGGCAGTTGATTCTCGCCGCGAAGAGGCTCTCACGCCCGACTGCGCCGTACACGATACGATTTATGCGGGTGCGCCCTACCTTATCCGCTTGGGCGAGAAACATACGCTGCTCTCGGTGCAGTCCACCGAGGGACGCAAAGGTCACAACGAGCGCTTTGCCAATATGCAGGTATATGTGGGTGATAAGGATGCGCGTAACTTCCGCCACCGCTCTACACCAATGCCAAATCTTACGGAGGATGGCAGCGTGCTGTGGAGTTCGTTGGCGCAAATTGACAACGAGACCGTCATTGCGGTGATGTCGGTCAGTGGTATGGGTCGCGGCAAGAGCGGCATCTGGACCGCCAAAGGCAAGATTGTTAAGGCGGAGTAACACCACTTATAATATAAATATAAAAAGAGTCCTCGACATTTCGCCGAAGACTCTTTTCTCTTAATTGAAGGTGATATGTCGCTAATCTACATATACTATTTCGTAATTTCCACTACCAATATATGCAGTTGAAAAACCTCTATCATTGGTTATTGTTATTGTGGTGGGATTTGGTGAATCATTACCAATATTGGATAATATATAATATCTGCTACCATATATGCTTAAACTTCGGAAATCAAAACTTCGCAAATCCAACGATGTTAAACCAGTACAGTTGTAGAACATATATTGCATATCTGTTACATTTGCTGTGTCGAAATTACTTACATCCAATGATGTTAATCCAGTGCAATAGTAGAACATTTCGAACATATCTGTTACCTTTGATGTATCGAAATTGCTTAAATCCAACGAAGTTAATCCAGGGCAGCCGCTGAACATTCCTGTCATAGTTGTCACATTCGATGTGTCAAGATTTGTTAAATCTATTGAGGTTAACTGTTTCTTATCAGCAAACATCATCGCACAATCCGCATTAGCCATAATCTTGTCAGCAGGAGTGTGGAACTCAACTTCGGTGTCATTCTTTACTACGAGATAGATTGAGGCATCTGGTTTATATGCCGAGCCAAGATTAACATCGCTCTTCTCATTGCTATTTACAACAAACTTTACCGATGTTGCCTCGTCAGGAATGAGGTTATTTATCGTTGTACCCTTTGGCAACGACACAGATGTCTGGATGATGATATTCATAATGGTACGCTTGCCCGCCTCGAATGTGAGGGCTGGCAAAGAGTAACTATAAGTTGTATTTCCATACTTGAGGTGGAGTGTAAACTCATCCGCAGCAAAGCCCTCCTCGTTGACTGGCATATTGAATACAACCGTAGATGTGTCGAGACCAGTGAGTCTAATCTCCTTACCCTCATAGCTCTGTGTGTAGGTCAAATCATCTGCCACACTCCACTTTCCTACAAAGTCATTATCTGATGATAGTGTAGCGGCTGTAACCTTACGCTCGGTGTGGTTATCCTTGTCACCCTGCCATACGCGCACCTCAAGCGCTGAACTCAAGTGCGACAACTCTACACGGTCGATTGCGTCCAATGTAGTTGCCGATGCAGTACCCACATATACTGGGCGCCAAGTACCATCCTGATATGCAGCGAGCGCGTGGTCGCCATCCTCCTGCGCATAGAAGAAATGGAAGTCAGCAGCCTCCTGCGAAGAATACTCAAAATTATTGCAAACGAAGTCGTTGCCATTCTCCAATGTAAGCGTGTTGCGCATCTTCTCGCCAGCGTTCTGATAGCCCACAAGATGGTCATTCTCCTCCCACGACCACTTGAGCTCCTCGTTGAATGAACGGGTTGAGTTGTCCACCGAGATAATCAGCGGTGCGCTATATTTTGGAGCGTATGTCTCCTCGAGCATATTCTCCTGACAGCCTACAAAAAAGAGTGCGGCTGCTAAAAATGATAGAATCTTTCTCATTGTTTTTCTCTCTAAATTAATTACTACCAATGCACTGGGCCATCTGCGCCATCAGCGCCTGGGAATGATGCTGCAAAACCTTTCTCAACAGCCACCTCTATGATTTCCATAGCAGGCTCAACATAAATCTTCTTCTCCATTGTTTTTTGTTTTAATGTTTGAGATGTCACTCATGAAAAGTCACCGACTTGAAAGTATATCCGATAAATGATTTGTTATTATAGTCAACACTGCCGTTATAATCCGTTCCGGTAGCAGTCCAATACTTCGTACCGCTGTCAAAGGTCATAACCTTCTGCTCCGATGACAATACGAGTTCGATATTCTTCGTATCATTAGCCAGACAGAACAAGCCGCTGTCAATTGATTCATATCTCTGATTTACGGATTGAACAGAGCCTAATGTCACCTTTGTCAAAGATGTACACAGCATGAATTCAATTGCTCCAAGATTTGTTGCTTTGGGTGCATAGACAGTCTCCAAAGCCTCGCAGGAGCTGAAAACACCATTTCCCAGATTGATACATTCCGGTAAAGAAATGGTTTTCAATGCGTAACATTCGAAAAATACACCTGCGCCAAGGGTTTGAACAGAAGGGAGATAAACATCGGTAAGGTTCATGCACGGATTAAATGCGTAACCTTCAATTGAAATAACTTTTGGTGCAGAAAAGCTGGTCATCGCACATCCGTAAAATGCGCCTGCACCAATCGTTGTGGCATCGGTCAAAGTGACAGACCGCAATGCCGCACCGGCTCGCCAGTTTTCGTTCGCATACTCATCAACACAGAATATACATTCCGGAATAGTCTGTGCTCCGCTGATAGTCAAGTCGATGGTTCCTGAATAATTCATTACCAATTCATACTGATCAAGGGACGGGTCTATAGTGGTAGCAAGGGCTGCGGTAATGGCAGAGAACATCGCCTCGTCGGCATCTTCGGCAAGATTGACTGAGATGTCTGTAATTCCGTAATCCAACGCTTTTACCACAGCTGCATTAAGTTGCTCGGCTGTCATCGCCTCAGCATCTATAATACAACTCACCGCTGCCTCGCTGCTGGCGATGGCATCCATTGGCTGGATAGCATTGCGAGTAATTGCAACCTCGTTTGTGGTACTGATGGTAAAGCAACGAGATTCCGAATCGATAGCCTCAATAGTGAAACCCTGCTTAAAGGTCATAGGTGGCAGAGCAAAAATAAACGATATGCCCTCCTCGTTAAGCTCTACACCCTCGCCGCAGTCGATAGTGAGTTCTGTTGAGCCGTTATCATCCATTACAACAGAGTAGTCGGCAATATTCGCCTCGCAGTCGCCCGCGAGAATCTCGCCGTTATTACCCTTGAGTACAATCTTCTTGATTGTTTCGCTACCTGTAAGAGTGACTTTCAAGAAACCAAAGAGATTCTTAAACGCGTAATCGCCAGCCATTTCAACGGCTACCATTGGGTTTGAGGTCTCGCAATAGCTGTCAGACTCAACAAAGAGTTGAGTAGCTGGAACTACAAACTTCAGCACAGCAGACTCGTTCTCGCCACTCTGGAGTGTGAGGTTGTCGGCATAAGGATAAAAAGCAACAGTCTCGGCAAACTCAAAGCCATCCTCTGCGCCTTTAATCTCCGAGCCCTCAATCAACTTAAAGTCGCCATCGTGGCAAGGCTCGTCACTATCCAACTCATAGGCGTTATAGTTTGGCAAGGCGTTAAATACAGCAATCTTATCACCAACGCTCCAATAGCTCTTGGGAGCATCGTCCTCCCACTGAAGCTCGCTACGCATCTGTGCATCTACAGATGCGTGAATAATGGTCGACACATCATTGCCCAATGAGTCGGGCTGTATAGGGGTAGTATCATCCACTGTGCAGGCAATCGCTACAAAAGCCACGCACATAGCCAATAAAAACTTTTTCATAGTGACATCTATTTTTTACCATCCAACAGGATCGTTTACAATTGGATCTTCTCCCGATGCAGCAAAACCCTTCTCAATCTGTACCTCGATAATCTCTATCGCAGGCTCAACATAATTCTTCTTCTCCATTGTTTTTTGTTTTAATGTTTGGGGTAAAATCTTAAAAAGGACAGCCGATCCCGAGCGAGTCGACCATCCTTATTATTTAAGGTAATATCTTCTACGATACTACTACCAAGCGAACAAAGGATACTCCGCCATCATAGCGTTCACATCCTTGCGAACTGCTGCGATGTTCTCCTCGTTCTCTGGGTCGTGCAATACGCGGTCGATGAGCTCAACGATGTAGTCCATCTTATCCTCCTTCACACCACGAGTAGTGATAGCTGGTGTACCGAAACGCAAACCTGATGTGAGGAATGGTGAGCGTGAATCGAATGGCACCATATTCTTGTTTGTAGTGATGTCAGCCGCAACCAAGCAACGCTCTGCGAGCTTACCAGTGAGCTCTGGGAACTTTGTGCGGAGGTCGATGAGCATCAAGTGGTTGTCAGTTCCGTTTGACACAACTGTGTAACCGCGCTTTGCGAAAGCCTCTGCCATAGCCTGGGCGTTCTTCTGAACCTGCTTCTGGTACTCCTTATACTCTGGCTGCAATGCCTCGCCGAAAGCAACTGCCTTCGCTGCGATGACATGCTCCAATGGACCACCCTGGATGCCTGGGAATACTGCCGAGTTCAAGATCTGTGACATCATCTTCACTACGCCCTTTGGAGTTGTGTAGCCCCATGGGTTCTCGAAGTCTTTGCCCATAAGGATGATACCACCACGAGGACCACGGAGGGTCTTGTGAGTAGTAGAAGTCACGATGTGAGCATACTTAACTGGGTTATCCAACACTCCAGCAGCGATAAGACCTGCTGTGTGAGCCATATCTACCATAAAGAGTGCGCCTACCTTGTCAGCAATCTCGCGCATACGCTTGTAATCCCACTCGCGTGAGTAAGCCGATGCACCACCTACGATGAGCTTTGGCTTGTGCTCCAACGCCTTGCGCTCCATATCCTCATAGTCGATAGTACCTGTAGCCTCGTTGAGCTGGTAGCCAACAGCGTTGAAGTACATACCCGACATATTCACTGGTGAACCGTGTGAAAGGTGACCACCGTGTGCAAGGTCGAGACCCATAAATGTGTCACCTGGCTTCAATACAGCGAAGAATACTGCCATATTTGCCTGTGCACCAGAGTGTGGCTGAACATTAGCGTACTCTGCGCCATACAACTCGCAAAGACGCTCCTGCGCCAAACGCTCCACCTTGTCCACTACCTCACAACCGCCATAGTAACGCGCTGCTGGATAGCCCTCGGCATACTTGTTTGTAAGTACAGAACCCATAGCCGCCATAACCTGGTCGCTCACGAAGTTCTCTGATGCGATGAGCTCGATGCCGTGCATCTGACGAGTGCGTTCCTCGTTGATGAGGTCAAAAATCTGATTATCCTGTTTCATTGTTTTATGTTATTTGATTTGACTTTTCCTTCCCAAGTAAAGACTTTCGCCTAAATATTGTGCAAAGTTAGTAAAACTTTGTCTATTATTCAAAAAATATCGAAATTATAATGAAATTATAATTGGCGGGGCGGGCGTTATTGCGATTTTATCTTCGGTGGCGGGCGGGGATGACGCGACCAAAGCGCGTTACACCACCGAAGATACGCCTCTCCAAGAGGCGAACTATTTTCTCTTCTTGTCGGTCAGGCGCTTGATGTCACGCTTTGAAAGCGAAGGGTCGAAAATCGAGTTGTAACCGAGTGCGGCGTGACCCTCGCGTTGATGCTCCATCGTACCGAGTCCAACTGCTTTGCGGCGCTCGTCGAGGTGCTTTGGCTTGCGTACCACCCACACATAATTTATCATCTCGGGAATCTTACCCTCGTCGGTTATAACGATAGGTTTTGCCTGCGTCTGCGTGCCATAAATCTGGCGTTTACCTTCGCTCATCAGCATACGGTCACGAAGTACCGCTACCTGACTTGACTTGATAAGTCCATTACGCTGTGCATCAACGAGGTAGCGAAGATTTTGCTTTTGATATTTCAGGTCGGCGTGGTCGATAATGTGAAATATAGCCGTGTAGGCATCTGCTGATAAATCGTGTGGAATACCACCCCACTTTTTCAGCATCGCCGAGAGCGTTTGTTGATTGGTTTTATCGGTAAGTAACATTTGCTCGGCACACCTCTGCGTTCGCTCTGCATCCCCACTCCTCACGGCATCGTTCAGCGCCAATCGCACCTGCTGGTCTTGCTCGCCCATCTGCTCAAGTTGAGCGTTAAGGTTTGTGTTCTGCGCCAGCGCACCCGCCACGCAAAAAGTGAGAATCAGTGAAAGAAGATAATTTTTCATAGTTGTATATTTTCTGCAAATATAGCATTTTATTCTTTAGAATAATACATTTTTGCTCGTTGCTGTTGCACGAGAGAAAATTTAATCTTAAATTTGTATGCTAACTAAAAACTTACCGAAAAATGGCTGATTATAATTTCGTTGCCATCGACCTTGGCGCTACCAGTGGTCGTGTGATTTTGGCAACCATCAATAATGGCACTCTCGGCGTCGAGGAGATTCATCGTTTCCCTACGCCACTCATCCAGATGCAGGGTCACTACTATTGGGACTTCGCTGCACTCTATCAATCAATCATCGAAGGACTTAAGAAGGTGGCTGATGCGAATGTCGCAGTCACTTCAATCGGTATCGACACCTGGGGTGTGGATGTCGCTCTGTTTGGGGAGGATGGCTCTTTGTTGCGCTTGCCCTACGCCTACCGCGACCCACACACGACGGATGCTCCCGAGGAGTTCTTCAAGCGTATGCCTCGCAAGGAACTCTACGAGCGTACGGGCATCCAGGTGATGAACTTCAATACACTCTTCCAGTTGGATACTATGCGCCGCAACAACTGTTCGGCTCTGGCGGCGGCGAAGAAGATTTTATTCATCCCCGACGCATTGGCTTATCTATTGACGGGAGAGATGGTGACAGAGTACACCATCGCCTCTACATCGCAGATGCTCGACCCTCGCACCCGCAACTGGGATGAGAAACTGCTTGAGATGCTCGGCCTCAAGGCGGAGAATTTCGGTCGTATGGTGATGCCGGGCGAGAAGATTGGCACGCTGACCGACGAGGTGCAGCGCCTCACAGGTCTTGGCGCGGTGGATGTGGTTGCTGTGGCGAGTCACGATACTGGCTCGGCTGTGGCTACCGTTCCTGCGAAGGATGATTTGGCATATTTGAGTTCGGGCACTTGGTCGTTGATGGGCGTTGTGTCGCCAGAACCAGTGATTACCGAGCGTAGTCAGGCGCTTAACTTCACCAACGAGGGTGGCATTAATGGCACTTTGCGAGTGCTGAAGAATATCTGCGGTATGTGGCTTCTGGAGCGTTGTCGCACCGAGTGGTCGCAGATGGGTTATGCGGAGTTGATTGAGGCGGCAAATGCTGCCGAGCCTTTCCGCTCGCTTATTAACCCCGACGCGCAGTGCTTCGCCAACCCAGAGTCGATGACCGCAGCGATAGATGCCTATTGCGTAGCAACAAACCAACCCGTACCATCGTGCGTGGGCGAGTATGTCCGCACAATCTTCGAGTCGCTGGCGTTGCGTTATCGTCAGGTGGTGGAGATGCTCGGCGAGTTGAAGGGCGTGAAGATTGCCCAGTTGTATGTCATTGGCGGTGGCGCGAAGAACGATATGCTCAATCAGTTTGCCGCTAACGCTATGGGTATCCCAGTGATGACTGGCGCATCGGAGGCTACGGCATTTGGCAATATCGCAGTGCAGGCTGTGCAGACCGGCGAGTTGGGTGGCTACGACGAGGTGATGGAGGCATTTGCCCCACTGCTCAATAGCAAGCACTACACCCCTTGCGACGAGGCTGTTTGGAGCGCAGGATATGAGAAATTCTTGAGCGTACAGAAGGATATGTAAACTTAAAACACTATAAAAATGAAAAAGGAATTGATTGAAAAGGCGTATGAAATTGCCAAGGAACGCTATGCGGCGCTGGGTATCGACACCGAGGCTGCGATGGATAAGTTGCAGAAGATACAACTCTCGCTCCACTGCTGGCAGGCAGACGATGTGCGAGGCTTTGAGAACCCTGACGGTGAACTCACTGGTGGTATTCAGGCTACAGGTAACTACCCTGGTCGTGCCCGCACCATCGAGGAGTTGCAGGCCGACATCCTGAAGGCTACATCGCTTATCCCAGGTAAGCACCGCTTGAGCCTCCACGCAAGTTACGCAGACTTCCGCTCTACGGGCGTTGCCGACCGTGACGAGTTGGAGCCAAAGCACTTTGAGACCTGGATGCAGTGGGCAGAGGAGAATGGTATGAAACTCGATTTCAACTCGACATCGTTCTCTCACCCAAAGAGCGGTTCGTTGTCGCTGGCTAACCCTGACCCAGAGATTCGCAAGTTCTGGGTGGAGCACACAAAGCGTTGCCGCGCTATCGCCGAGGAGATGGGACGCCGTCAGGGCGACCCTGCAATCCTTAACATCTGGGTACACGACGGCTCGAAGGATATGACCGTAAACCGCCTGAAGTATCGCGCATTGTTGAAGGAGTCTTTGGATGAGATTTTCGAGACAAAGTATGAGAATATGAAGGACTGCATCGAGGCAAAGTTGTTCGGTATCGGCGCAGAGAGTTACACCGTTGGCTCTTACGATTTCTACTTGGGCTACGGCGCAAAGAACGGCAAGATTGTAACACTCGACACAGGCCACTTCCACCTCACAGAGTCTATCGCCGACAAGGTATCTTCGTTGCTGTTGTTCACACCTGAAATTATGCTTCATGTGAGCCGCCCAATCCGCTGGGATTCAGACCATGTTGTGATTATGAACGACGACACGCTCGACCTTGCAAAGGAGATTGTTCGTTGTGATGCACTCGACCGCGTACACATCGGTTTGGACTACTTCGATGCTTCAATCAACCGCATCGGTGCTTATGTGATTGGCTCACGCGCTACGCAGAAGTGCTTGTTGCAGGCTCTGCTTGAGCCACTCGCAACGCTTCGCGAGTATGAAGCAGCCGACAAGGGCTTCGAGCGTCTGGCTCTGTTGGAGGAGTCGAAGAACCTGCCTTGGAACGCTGTTTGGGATATGTTCTGCTTGCGTAATGGCGTGCCTGTGGGCGAGTCATTCATTGCCGACATCGAGCAGTATGAGGCTGAGGTAACATCAAAGCGCGTATAAGATGAGTTCAATTCTTGACGGACGCCCCGCACTCCAGTATGAGGTAGAGCAGGTTGCCGAGGTGGCTGGCTACCTTTGGCAGAAGGGCTGGGCAGAGCGTAATGGTGGTAACATCACCGTAAATGTGACGGCATGTGTTGATGACGAGATTCGTCAGATGCCAGCCATCGCTCCCGCGGTGGATATGGGTACGGTATTGCCCCACCTGAAGGGTTGCTACTTCTTCTGCAAGGGCACAAACAAGCGTATGCGTGACCTTGCCCGCCGCCCTATGGAGAACGGCTCGGTTATCCGCATCACAGACGACTGCGCCCACTATGAGATTATCGCCGACAACCCCGTAAAGCCTACATCGGAGTTGCCTTCGCACCTTGCTATGCACAACTATCTGCTGGGCAAGGGTCAGAACTGCAAGGCGGCGCTGCACACCCACCCTATTGAGTTGGTTGCAATGTCGCACACCGATAAGTTCTTGCAGAAGGATGTGCTGACAAACCTCTTGTGGAGTATGATTCCCGAGACCAAGGCTTTCTGCCCTCGCGGTCTGGGTATTGTCCCCTATCAGTTGCCTGGCTCACAGCGCTTGGCGGAGGCTACGCTCGAGCAGTTGGATGACTACGATGTGACGCTGTGGGAGAAGCACGGCGTGTGTGCCGTAGCGCCCGACATTATGGAGGCTTTCGACCAGGTTGATGTGCTCAACAAGTCGGCTCAAATCTACATCAATGCTCGCGCAATGGGCTTCGAGCCCGACGGAATGAGCGCCGAGCAGATGCAGGAGATGACCAAGGCTTTCAACCTGCCTAAATAGGTAAGGCGCAGATAAATAATAAGCGGTTGCACTAATGTGTAACCGCTTATTGTTTTGATGTTTACAATGAGTTATTTCAACCGATTGATTAACTCCGCACAACCATCCTCCAGGATGTCGAGCACCAACTCAAATCCCTCGTGACCCTCATAATATGGGTCGGGAACATAACTCCAGTTGGGATGATTTTTTGAGAACTCAACAAAGCGATAGACCTTGTCGAGATACTTTCGCTCGGGCGCAAGGCGAGCCACATTTTCGTAGTTCGAGCCGTCCATCACGATAATCATATCGAAGTCGTGGAAGTCCTGCTCACGGAACTTACGCGAGCGGTGCGTGAGGTTATAGCCTCGGCGCGATGCCGCCACTCTCATTCTTGGGTCAGGTAACTCACCCGCGTGACCGCCGTATGTGCCGGCCGAGTCAATCAAAAACTTATCCTGCAAGCCCTGCTCCCCCACCATCTGCTCCATCACGCCATTTGCCGCTGGTGAGCGACAGATATTGCCCAAACAGACAAAGAGGATGCGGGTCTTATCTACATTTTCCATACTTATCTCTTCTTAAATGGTTTACCACCAGCGCCCACAGCGTTCAAGTCATTGAGCAGTGTCTCGCGACTCTTGTGCTTAACCTGCGAGATGTTGTGCACGCCGAATGCCTGATAGAAGTCAATCATAGGCTCGCCATTTGCCGCACCGCACCAAGGAAGCCAAGTGCTCACTGATGAGAATGTGAGGTCACAGATAGTTGTTGCCTCCACCAGCAGAGCGCGGTGAGCATAACCCTTCGAGCCGTCGAGGTCCATCGCGCGCTTGGTGTTGCGCTCAAGCAACTGCGCCGCCGAGGAATAAAACTCCTCGCCCGTTGCGATGTACAACTTGAACAACTCATAATATATGTTTGCGTTGAAGTTATCAGTACCCTTCGCACCTGCCGAGATAAGGCTATAACCCGACACACCGCCATTGCGGAAGATGTTTGCTTTGTCGTCGCCCTGAATAGCGAAGTCGTAGCAGTAGGTGTAAGAGAAGGCGCAAACGGCAGCATACTCCGCAGCGTCTAACCACTTCTTCTCGCCCGTAGCCTGATACAGAGCGTTGAATGCGTACATCGCAAAAACGGCCGCCTCCTTATCCACTACATTCGAGTTGTCGGGCGTACCACCGATGAATGTGCCCAACTCCTTGTAGAACTGGTTGTAACCATACTCGCCCGCCTGAATTGCGCGGTTGAGATAGCGCTCATCACCACTCCACTCATAAAGGCGAACAAGCAGACGCACCGGAATCAGCGTATTGGTCTTTGAATCGGCCTGAATCTTCTTCTGCTCATTCTCCCAAGGACCGATGGCGTTCACATCACGCAGATACTTGCCGTCCTTCTGATAAGCACGATAGAACGAGCCGTCACCAGCACTCTCAACGCTCAACAGGAACTCGCCGAACTTGCGGATGATTGCGCCCCACGCCTCCGCCTCTGGCATTTCGTAAGCCTCGGCAAGACGGGTACAATCCAACAAGCCCTCCATACCATCGGTGAAGCAGCGTGTGAATGATGGGTATGTCCAGAAGTCGCCGATATATTTGTTGTAATATCCGTCAATCTTTTCGGTCTGAATCCACCACGAGCGAGGCAGACCATAATCAACCAACTGCTCATCCGAGAACCAGAACTTCGCCATCTCGTAGCCATCGTTGAACGCCGCCGAGTCGCCACTTGTCTTGCCGTAGCGCATCAACTGGTAGGCGATAGATGCCTGACGACCTACAAAACCATTCTGCAACTCATACGCCTGCGCCTTGCCGTCGGGCAACGAGATTGACCAAGGCAGGCCATAGGCGCGCTTGCCGCTGTTGCCGATAATCGGCGCCGAGAGGTCGGCGAACATCTGCATCTGTGCCTTGTAAGCCTCCTTGATATCTACATTATAGAGTTCGATTTCGTTCTGCGAGAAGTGCTGCTTGTAACTATCCACCGCAGCATCGGTATAAGAGTCATTTGTCTGCGCTCCCAACGCCAGAGTGTAGGTGTGGCTCTGACCCTCCTTTACGGGGTGACTGCGTGGCGCAGAGACGGCGATGGATGGATAGGTGTAGTTAATCATCAGGCGGTTGTTCTTTATCTCTGCACCGAGCGAACCATACTGCACCGAAGCCGACACATACCACTTATCGCGGCAATCCTTCTCAATCAAGCCCGACTTAATTTCGGGGTTGATGTGCGAGAGCGAGATAGTCTTTTTTGTTGCCGACGAGTAGGCCATAAACATAGGCAAACCATACTGCATCTCCTTGAAACAGAACGAGCCGCTCTTGAGGTCTGGGTTTGACTCGTAAGGGTTGTTATAGGTGTTTGTGCGATAGAGGAAGCCTGGCGCAAATAGGTCAAACTTACTGAACGCACTGCCCGAAGCCGCCGAAATCAGAGTAAACTCCGAAGAGAAACCTCTATCCTCTGCCACTGCCTTTTCAACCTTTACGGTACGATTTACGGTGTAGAGTGCATCATCCACCACCGAATATACATCCGTTACAGAGAACTTCGAGCCAGCAGAAGAACTAATCGTAACCTTACAGGTGTATTTTCCGCCCGAAGCCGACACCTTCTTATAACCCGCCTGAAGCATACGACCCTTGCCCTGCTCATCCTTCACGCGGATGATGGCTGGCTTTGCCTGCGAGGCGAGAAGTCCGTTTGACGCATCTTCAATCTCGATGCCGTAGGTGCCGTCGCTATTCTTTACAAAGCGCAGGTTGGCGCCAGTCTCGATAAGACTATCCTCCTTAACCTCCTCCTTCTTGTCATCCTCGCCGCCCGTAGCAGGCTCTTCGATAACCTCATTGGAGCACGATGCCGAGAGGATAGTGCAAAAGATGAACGCCACGGCGGTGACCATCACGCGCTTAAGGAGCGTAAAAATTGTGATTTTCATAATCTTGTTGCTTTTCTGTGATTTCTATATTCTGCAAAGTTATCATATTTTATGATATGTCGCTACGCCTGTGGAATAAAATTGCGCCGTTTTGCTCTTTTTCGCCAACAATCGCCACCCGCAATCGTGGCACACGCTTTGCTCAAGTGCCCGATTATGGAAAAATCAACACAGCAAGGACTCAAGCAGCAGACCATCGCGCAGATGAAGGGGTGCGCTATGGCGATACTCTTTTTGCGCCTATTCATAGGTGGCGTGATGTTGCTGCACATCATCGGCAAGATGCAGACCTACGATAATCTGGTGCTCGAATACCCTCCTATCCTTGGACTCTCGCGCGCCACCTCGCTCTCAATCTCGATGATTGTGCAAGGGTGTTTTGCCGCACTGCTGATGATTGGTATCGCCACGCGATTTGTGTCGCTCGCTATGGTGGTGCTCACGCTGCTCTCGATTGTGCAAATGTGGCTTGAACAGGGAATGATGATTGACGACCTAAAGGTGGACTTCCTCTATTTGGGCATCTATACCACCCTACTAATCTCTGGAAGTGGTAGTTATGGCTTCAATGTGCCGTGGTTGAAGGATAAAACTATCCTAAAGTGATATATTATAAGTCAAAAAGGATATAATTGGAGGAGTTAGCGAAAATTTTGCTAAATTTGCGTCTGCAAAAAACAACATAACGAAAAATGAGACAGACAATTATATTTTTGTTCACTGCAATGCTCTTTCTGGCGGGCACGCAGAGCGCCGACGCCCAGAAGCGCAAGAGGGTTTATGATGATGTTGAGCCCATCCCTCACAAGGTGGAGAACCTCAATCTGGTGGACCTGAACAACGAACCCTGCACACTGCCCTACTATGGCGAGAAGAACCTCCTCATATTCTATGTGGATCCCGACAAGCATAAGCAGAACGACAAGTTTGTACGCGATATGGAGGAGAGCGGTCGTGCCGCTGGCGACAACATCGTTGGCTTCGGTATCATCGACCTTAAAAACACTCTCTTCCCGAACTCTATCGTTCGCGCCCTCGCCCGCTGGCGCACCGAGAAGAACAAGGCGACCATCATCACCGACCCTCGCTGCATCGTGGCAGAGAAGTGGGGCTTGGGCGACTGTAACAATAAGTTTACGATGATGCTCGTGTCGAAGGAGGGCGAACTGGTATTCTTCCGCAAGGGTGAGTTCTCGGAGGAGGACCAGGCGGCATTTTATGAAATCGTAGATAATTATCGTTAATCCAAAGAATGTGTAAGCGCGGTTGGTTGATTGCATTAATTTTCTGTTTCGTGGCAACGGGAGTTGTTGCGCAGCAGACTACATCCAGCCCGCAGACACGATACATCCCACTGGACTACGCCGCCATTATGCGAGAGTTGGAGCGCGCATCAAAACCGACACTTTGGCAGCGACTGACGCGCGGCGCGAAGGAGAATCAAAACGAGCAGAAGGCATTTAACATCAGCGGCAACATCGGCGTAGGCTACTCGCAGGAGACCAGCGCGATGGTTGTGGCTTCGGGCGTGATGCAATACGCCGTCACGCAAAGTGCTCCCACCTCGACAACTGCCCTTACGGCTATGGGCTCGCTCAATGGTTTCTACCGCTTGCAGGCGTCGGGCAAGACCTGTTTCTCGGCTAAAGACCGCATAGAGTGCAACATCGGCGGAGGCGTTATGCCCGTTCGATTCTGGGGTCTTGGCTACGAGGCGGCGGAGAACAACGCCCGCTCGAAATATACGCGCGACAACATCGACGCATCACTGCAATATGTCCGCAGGATTGTGGCTGGTTTCTCGTTGGGCGCTGGCGCCGACTATCTCTACGCCACCGCGCGTGACATAGAGCCTCTGGCGGAGGAGTACCTCCACTCGTCGGGCATCACCCGCACCTCGGCGCAGAGCGTGGGTTTCAATCTTATGGCAGAGTATGACGGCCGACGCTTTGATAATAACCTCACGAGCGGATATTTCCTGCGTGTGCAGTCGGCACTGCATCCCAAATCTCTTGGCGACCACTCAACCTCGCTGTGGCACATCGAAGCGACGGCAAACTACTTCCAGCCCATATGGCGTGGCGGTATGATTGCGCTCGATTTGTATGCCGATATGTGGTCGTGGAACACCCCCTGGCTCTTCTGGGCGAAGATGGGTGGTGAGAATCGTATGCGAGGCTACTACTACGGAAGATACACAGACAGAAAGATGGCGACAGCCCAGTTGGAACTGCGCCAGACTATATTTGGCCCAATCAGCGGAGTTGTGTGGGGCGGCGCGGGTAGCGTCTTTGCCTCTCACCGACTCATCGACTTGAAGAGACTTCTGCCCAACTATGGTGTGGGTATTCGAGTTGGCGCTCTTGGCACGACATCGTTGCGTATAGACTACGGTTTCGGTCGCCATTCGAGCGGATTGGTCATAAATATAAACGAGGCTTTCTAAATGTTCTTATCTGCAAGAAGAATCACTCCAAAACATCTATCTTACCTCTTTGTGGCGGCGCTGATGCTGCCCGTTGTGATTTTGGCACTCACCGAGCATACCCCCTTTTGGGTGTCGGTGGCGTGCGTCGTGATGCAGCTTGGCGGTTATACCCTATTCGCATCGCTGGCGCGCCGTTCGGGCGTTATGGTGTGGATAGGTCTGCCACTTATATTCTTTAGTGCCTTTCAGGTGGTGTTGCTCTATTTGTTCGGCAATTCGGTTATCGCGGCGGATATGTTTCTAAATATCCTCACAACAAACCCTACCGAGGCAAGCGAACTGCTGGGCAATATCTACCCTGCTCTCGTTGCCGTTGTAGTTATCTATATACCTCTGCTTTGGGGTGCCTTTGTGCATATCCGCAAGCGCCGACTTCTGCGCCACCGCCTCCGCGTAAGGATGGCGGCAGCGGGCGCTACAACATTTCTTGCGGGGTGCATGGTGCTGGTGTTGAGCGGTAGATATGATGTTGGGCGCATTGTGCGTGATGAGTTGTTTCCGGTGAACGCCACCTATAATCTCGGCGTTGCAATCAGCGAGGCTCGCAAGATAAAACATTTTAATGAGTCCTCGGCGAATTTCCGCTTTCGGGCATCACGCACCGCCAGGCCAGAGTGTCGCGAGGTATATGTGTTTGTTATTGGCGAGGCTTCGCGTGCCGCATCGTGGCAACTATTTGGCTATGAGCGAGCAACAAATCCCTTACTCTCTCGGCGCGATGACCTATATCTTTTCGACAATATCACCACCCAGAGTAACGCCACCCACAAGAGCGTGCCGCTCCTGCTCTCGTCGGCGCACACCTCCCAGCACAATGAACTCTACCGCCGCAAGGGTATCCCCGCGCTATTCAACGAGGCGGACTTCACAACCTATTTCATCTCAAACCAGCAGCCACAAGGAGCAATGATTGACCTGCTCGCGCGCGACGCGCACCATATTATATATATGGACTCTCCGCACCTTGATATGCAGTTGGTCGGTGCGATGCGGCACGCCATTGAGGAAGATGATTCGCAGAAGATTCTTTTCATTCTGCACACCTACGGCTCGCATTACAGTTATCGCCATCGCTACCCTCGCGAGTTCGCCCGTTTCGTGCCCGACGACAAGGTGCCGGTGCGCCGCCGCAATGCCGAGATGATTCGCAACGCCTATGATAATTCTATTCTCTATACAGATTTTGTTTTGAACGAGATTATCTCCTCGCTCGACAGCCTGGAGGGCATATCTACGGCTATGCTCTACTGCGCCGACCACGGCGAAGACCTTTTCGACGAGGGCAAGAGGCGCTTTCTGCACTCCTCGCCCAAAGTGACATATCATCAGCTCCACATCGCCTCGCTGGCTTGGTTCTCACCAACCTACCGCGAACTATTTCCCGAAAAGGTCGAGGCGGCGGCGCTCAACAAGAGTGTCCCCGCAACCACTTACGCCGGATTCCACACCCTCGCCGATATGGCATCCATCACCTCACCCTATGTCGAACCTCGCGCCTCGCTTGTAAACATCTACTATGACTTCGGCGCCGTGCGTTACTACCTCAATGACCACAACCGCGCCGTAAAACTAAACGCGGAAATAGGAATAGACCAAGAAGAGCGGGCAACTTTCGCCCATTATGGTATAAAGTTGTAGTTTTCAATCTCTAATAGAGCCGTAATATCTTGCATTATTGTATAAAAATCACTAACTTTATTGCAGTAATGTCTAACAAATAAACTATTATGAAACCCATCCTAACAATCATATTCACCTTTCTCATTTCGTTGGGCTATGCCCAACGAAAAGGGAATGAGCGCGGCTATTGGAAAGATGTACCAGTAGAGAATGTCGAAATGATGACTCCTGCAATTTTAAAACAAAAGTTCTGGTCGAGGAGTAATTGGTGTTATTGCGGAAGTGATGAGTGGTTTGTTAAAGATGGTGTTTTGATGCAGTCTAGATTCGTATATTACTCGGATTATCATATAATTGATGTGGGCTTTGCTAGAGATTTAGAAGGAGTAGAAATTAGCGAAGATGTATTAGAGTATCCTGCTGGAAATGTTTTATATATCGGAAAAAATTCTATGACACGATATATATATAATACATTGATTCCAGAACCTTTTATGGAGAAATCAGTAATTCCACATAGTGACAATATAATACTTTTCCTTGATACCAAAGATTTAATGTTGTATTTGTGTACTTCTGAATATAGAACAGACGGTAAATCATTTAAGGTGGATATGTTCTATAATTGCAGTATTGAGTATATTGTATGGGCTGAAATTCACTATTGCATTACTACAACCCATTTCACAATTCTCGATAGAGTAAATTATCCTCCTGTTGAGATAACCGATACTTTCTGCCCCGCACCGCAAAATCCCGATAGGCGAATAACGCTTCCTTTTCCCGAAATAAAACAAAGGAAATATAGACGAGTTAATAAATAACAACAAAGGGTTACACCAAATAGTGTAACCCTTTGTTATTGGTAGATGAACAAATTACTTCTTTGCCTCTTCTACTGATACCTTGCGGAACTCCTTCAAGAGCTTAGAAAGCTCCAACGCAGCCTTGCGTGCACGAGTACCAGCAGCCTTGTTGTTCTTCTCTACCTGTGCAGCAGCATTCTCCTGAAAAAGCTCGATCTGAGCATTGATCTGATCAACGATGTTCTTCATAACTACAAATTTTATTGGTTTGATATTTTTGCAAATATAGACATTTTTCTAATATCCAAACAAATTCCACGAAAAAAAGTTGCTAAAAATGTGTATTATACGATGTTGTGGCGTTTTATCACCCGTAGGTGGCATATTTTTTGACCCTTTGAGGTGTGTTTCAATTCATTTATATGCGACGCTATATTCCCATAATCCTATCGCTGACAACGCTGTTTGTCACAGGATGCCGACACCACCGAAAGCCCCACACGCCCACCCCTCCACTCTCCGTCGAGGTGGCACAGGCAAGGGCTGATTCGGTTGCCCTGCGCTATGAGTTCACAACTCACCTCGAGAGCGGCTTCGATGCCGTTATCCAGCCTCGCGTGAATGGTTATCTGCTGCAATCTTACTTGCGGGCGGGCCGACCTGTCAAGCGGGGCGAGTTGTTGTTCGTTATAGACGCCAATCTACTCAACACCTCACTACTATCGGCCGAGGCCCAACTGCGCTCTGCCGAGGCAAAGGAGGTCGAAGCACGCAAAAACTATGAGCGCGCCATGCCACTCGCCGAACTCAACGCCATCAGCCGAACGCAGATGGATGAGTACGAGGCGACCTACATCGCCGCCCAGCAGTCGGTCAAGGCGGTACGCCAGCAGGTGCAGAGCGCCCGTTTGCAGGTGGGCTACACCCGCATCTACTCCCCCATCAATGGCATCGCCGCCGCCACAGATGCACACATAGGCGACTATGTGGGTGAGGGCACGCAGTTCTCGACCCTCACGACCATATCCAATATGGACTCACTGAAGGCAGAGTTGTCGCTGCCGACGGCAATCTATCTGCAAGCCATCGAGCGAGGGCAGGCGTTGTATGACAACCGTAACCTACTCTCCAACATCACTTTATATCTCGACGACGGCACACGATACGAGTATCAGGGCACCTACGATTACACTCGCCAGAGCATCTCGCCCAGCGCTGGAACGCTTACTCTGGTAGTGCTCTTCCCAAACCCCGACTACCGCCTGAAGGTTGGCGAATATGCCCGCATTGAGAGCAATGTGGGTGCGTTACGCCGCCGCATACTTGTGCCCCAGCAGTCAGTCCAGAGCGTGCAGGGAATAAACTCGGTGTGGGTGATTGACAGCGACAGTACGGCACACTACCGAGAGGTGAAAATCGGCTCGCCGCAAGGTCGCGATTACATCGTCGAGCAGGGTCTTGCCGAGGGCGAGGTCGTAGCACTTACGGGAGCGCAGAAACTCCACGACGGAATGAAAGTTATACTAAAAAACAAGTAGTTATGGGTGAGTTTTTTATTCGACGCCCCGTCTTTGCCATCTCAATCGCTCTGGCAATGACCCTGATGGGTGTGGTTGCGCTTTTCAACCTCTCGATTGAGCAATACCCCAACATCACGCCGCCCGTGGTGCAGGTCTCGGCAACCTATGTGGGTGCTGATGCCGTCACGGTGAACAACTCGGTCGCCACACCACTGGCGCAGGGCGTTATGGGCGTGAGCGATATGCTCTATATGCAGACCACCAGCGCGAGCGACGGCACGATGAATATGCAGGTGACATTCGACATTGGCTCCTCGCCCGATATGGACGCTATCTTCACGCAGAATAATGTTGCCGCCGCCACCGCCCAACTACCGCAGGCCGTAACCCAGCAGGGCGTTGTTACGCGCAAGAGCGATACGGGTTTCCTGATGGTCTATGCTCTGGCAAGCGATGGGCGCTACGATGATGAATTCCTATCGAATTACGCCTCTATCAACCTCGAAAATAGCATCGCCAAGATTAATGGCGTGGGCAAGGTGGATATTATGGGCGCGGGCAACTACGCAATGCGAATATGGATTAAGCCCGACCGACTGCACTACTACTCGCTACCGCTGGAGCAGGTGGTGGAGGCTGTCCGCACCCAGAGTGCGCTCTACCCTGCGGGCAAGTTCGGGGCTTCGCCCGCCGCCGACGATGTTGTCTATACCTACACCGCCATTCTCCCGCCGCAAATCTCCACTGCCGAGGAGTTCTCGCAGATTATCATCTCACTCGACGAGCAGGGTCGCGAGGTGAGTCTTGCCGATGTGGCTGATGTGGAGTTGGGCAGCCAGGTCTATAATGTGAGTTCGCTCTTTGGCGAGCGCCCCTCGACGATGATTGTAGTCTATCAGTCGCCAGGCAGCAATGCTGTGGAGGTTGGTGATCAGGTGAAGGCTATCATTAGCGAGATGGAAGAAAAATTCCCCGACGGCATCGAGATTTACACCATCGTGGACTCAACAGAGAATATCAAGGGAGGAGTCAAGGATATAATCCGCACGCTCATTATCGCACTGGTGCTGGTCATCGTGATTATCTACCTCTTTCTGCAAAACTGGCGAGCAACGCTCATTCCACTGATAGCCATTCCCGTGTCGCTCATCGGCACTTTTATGGTCTTTCCATTGCTGGGTTTCTCGCTCAATGTCATCTCGTTGCTGGGTATGGTGCTTGCGATTGGACTTGTTGTGGATGATGCTATCGTGGTGGTAGAGGCTGTGCAGGCAAGCATCGAGAGCGGTTTAAGTCCCGTTGATGCAACGATTAACGCGATGCGTAAGGTATCGTCGCCGATTATTGCAACAACCGTAGTGCTTTTGGCGGTATTTATCCCTGTGTCGTTTACGGGTGGTATTACGGGCTTGTTGTTTCAGCAGTTCGCCATTACGATAGCCGTCGCCATAGCATTCTCGGCATTCAATGCCCTAACGCTCTCGCCCGCGCTGGCGGCTCTGCTTCTGCGCCCCGAGAAGAGGCGCGAGCGAGGCTTCTTTGCGGCGTTCAATCGTTGGTTTAATGCAACGATGAAGCGTTACGATAACTTCACCACTACTCTTGTCACCCACACCGCCCGCACATTGATTTTCGTTGTGGCTATGCTTGTGGCGATTGGCGTTGGATGGAAATTTCTCCCTACGGGCTTTCTGCCCGCCGAGGATCAGGGTTATGTGATGGTGATGGTCTCAACACCCGAGGCATCCTCGCTGCAAACCACACTGAAGGCTATGCAGCACACCGAGGCGATTGTTGCCGCGCGAGATGATGTGGAGTACACCGCTCTGGCGGCGGGATATAATATGATGGCGGGCATAAGTTCTCCATCAAGCGGAATCATCTTCGTGATGTTAAAGGATTTCTCACAACGCAAACTCTCGGCGATGCAGATTGCCGCGCAACTCACCGAGGAGTTGTATGTCGCCGTTCCCGAGGCGGAGTGCTACGCTTTTATACCGCCCTCGATTCCTGGCCTGGGCACTACGGCGGGCATCACGCTTGAGGTGCAGGACCTGGAGGGTCGTGGTACGGCGTACCTTATGGAGCAGACCACGAAGTTTATGTCCGCCCTGCGCGAGGAGTCCACTATCGCATCGGTCTCTACGCAGTTCAATGCCGACACACCCCAGCGCCTTATAGAGATTCGCAAGCGTCAGGCGATGAGCGAGGGCGTGGAGTTGAGCGACATATACTCTGCCCTCTCGACCTACCTCGGCGGCGAGTATATCGGTCAGTTTAACCGCTTCGGCAAACTATATCAGACCTACATCCAGGCCTCTGCCGACAGGCGCGCCAATGCGAGTGCGATAAATAGTTACTTCGTGCAGAACGGCAAGGGAGAGAGCGTTCCGCTGGCGGCGTTTGTCGATGTGAAGGATACCGTGGGCGTGGAGTACATCACGCAATTCAACCTCTACGAGTCCATCTCGCTGACCGTCACACCCACCGAGAAGGCTTCGACGGGCGATGTGATGAAATCCATCAAGGACATTGCCGTAAAGCAACTCCCCGACGATGTGGGCTATGCGTGGAGCGGCACCTCGTTTCAGGAGGCGAACGCCTCAAAGAGTGGCGCCTATGTCTATCTGCTTGCGCTGATGTTCGTTTTTCTGGCGTTGGCGGCGTTATACAATAGTTGGGGCTTGCCGCTGGCTATCCTGATGAGTGTACCTGCGGCTGTGGTGGGCGCGCTGGTGGCGACCATTGCGGCACACTTTGCAAATTCCCTGTATGAGAATAATATTTACCTTCAAATATCTATCGTTATGCTTATCGGTCTGGCGGCGAAGAATGCTATTTTGGTGGTCGAGTACGCCGATACCACCTACCGAACCACGCCCAATATCTCGCTTGCCGAGGCGGCTATGATTGCCGCAAGGGAGCGTGTGCGACCTATCATTATGACCGCCTTCGCCTTCATTCTGGGCGTTATGCCGTTGGTCTTTGCCTCGGGCATATACTCTACGGCACGAAATATTATGGGCGTTGCGCTGGTTGGCGGAATGTTACTCGCTACGGCGGTGGGTATCTTCCTCTACCCCGCTACATTCTACCTCGTTGCCAAGTGGGGTCGCATCGAGAGTCACAAGAGCACCATCGTAGCGCTCATTGTTGGCGCAACACTGCTCGTCTCGTGCGCCAAACCGCTGGAGAGCCCCGAGATGGATATTCCGCAGAATTATCTCTTTAAGGATGCTGTGGTGGATGCCGACGAGGAGTTGGAGGGTGAATGGTGGCTGATGTATAACGACCCCACGCTAAATGCACTCATCCGTCAGGCGCTTCAGCAGAACCGCAACCTCGCCATCGCCGCCACCAAGATAGAGTCGGCGCGCTATGCTCTCTCGCAGGCGCAGGCGGCATTTCTGCCCAGTCTGGAGTTGGCGTTAAGTGGCGAGGTGAAGGGCATAAAGTCTGCGAGGGAGTATGAGTTCGCGTTGCAACCCACCGCCTCGTGGAATGTATCTCTGTTCGGTGCTCTGCGACATACTCGGCGTGAGGCGCGTGCAAATATTCTATCATCGGAGTGGGCTTATCGAGGCGTGCAACTATCGCTCACTAAGGAGGTCGCTGCCGCCTACTACACTCTGCGCGAGGGTCAGGAGTGCCTATCGATTGCCGAGCAGAGCCTTGCCCTACGCAAGCAGCAGGCGCAACTCATCGAGCAGATGGCGGCGCAGGGCTTCTCTACGGGGTTGGATTTAGACCAGGCGTTGAGCCTTGTCTATTCAGCCGAGGCGGATGTGGCGCAGTATCGGCGCGCTGTGGTGCAGAGTAAGTTTTCGCTATCAACACTGCTGGGTGAGACTCCGCAACTCGACCTGCAAGTCGCCAACTCTCTCTCGGTGGCTGACCTTCCGCAGGGCGTCACAATCGGCTTGCCAAGTACGCTTATAACGCGCCGACCCGACATTATGCAGTCCTACTATGAGTTGCAAGCCGCCGCCGCGCGTGTAGGCGTTGCACATAGCAACCGCTTCCCCTCTATTGCGCTGACGGGCGAAGGTGGCGGAATGAGCAACTCCGCAAAAAACCTCTTTTCGCAGGGCTACTGGGCGTGGGGTGCGGCGGCATCGGTGTCGCAAACGCTCTTCTCATTCAACCGCCTTAAGCGTGCCGAGCAGATAGCGCGGTCGAACTACAAGGCTGCCGTTTTGAGTTATGAGGAGCAGATTTTGGAGGCTTTACAAGATGTGGAGTCGGCGTTGATTGCAATCTCTACATACGATGATCAGATTGAGCGCTACAACTCCTTTGTGGAGGCAAACCGCCGCATCGCCACTCTCACTCGCGCCCTGTATGATGGCGGAATGGCGAACTACTTGGATGTAATCTCCACCGAGCAGACCTGGTACGCCTCGCGCCTAACGCTCTGCACGCTCGTTGCGCAACAATACATCAACTACGCCACTTTGGCTATGGCGCTGGGCGATTGGTCGCGCGAAGAGTTGCAGATTGAGAAATAAGTTGTAAATTTGTCAAAAAGATTGAACATGAACTGGCAAAACATAGCCGTAGGCATCATCTTCGTCGCCGTGGTCGCGTGGCTCATCAGGGCTCTATGCCGAGCCATCACCACGCGCCGTTACTCGCGCTGCTCATCGTGCGACGATGCTTCGTGCCCATACAAGAAGGGCAAATCGAATGAATAGAAAAAGGGCTGCCACAACTCTCGGTTGGACAGCCCTCAATCTTTACGCTACCATCAATATCAGCAACTGTGCGGTCAGAACGCGGAGGAACATAACCACTGGATAAACCGTTGCGTAACCTACCGCAGGCATATCGTTTCCTGCCGTAGCGTTGGCGTATCCCAATGCTGGTGGGTCGGTGACGCTACCCGCCATAAGACCCATCAATGTGTAGTAGTTCATCTTAAACTTCAATCGTGCGAACAGACCCACAATCAAGAGTGGCAACATTGTGATGATGACACCATAGCCAATCCATCGGTAACCGCCGCCCACAATAGCATCCACAAAACCATCTCCAGCACCGATACCTACCGCCGCAAGGAACATCGCAAGACCCACCTCGCGAAGCATAAGGTTGGCACTCATCGTTGTGTAAGTCACCAAGTGGAAGTGAGGACCAAAGCGACCAATCAGGATAGCGATGATAAGCGGACCGCCAGCCAAACCGAGTTTCACTGGCTGTGGGATATTCATCAATGGAATAGAACCGAACAACACACCAAGCGCGATACCGAGGAAGATTGTGAGGAGTTGTGGCTCGTTGAGTTTCTTCATCGAGTTACCCAGCACGCCGGCCACCTGCTCGATAGCCTTCTCCTGACCTACAACCATCACCTTGTCACCAATCTGGAGTTCCATACCCTGATAAGGGATAAGGTCGATACCAGCACGGTTGATGCGTGTGATGTTGATGTTGTACTTCGTGCGAAGACGAAGGTCCGAAAGTTTCTTTCCGTTGATAGCCGACTTGGTGATAACGATACGGCGTGACACGAGTTGTGTTGGTGACTCTACGCCAGTACCCCACTCCTCCTTGGTCATCTCGATAGGCTGACCGAGGAATGCAATCACTGCCTCGCGGTCCTCTGGAGCACAAATCAGGCGCAACTTCTCACCGATACGCAACTCGCTTGTACCGTCAGCGATGGTGATTGAGCCATCATCGTGCATAATGCGCGAGATAACGAACGAGCGGTTAATCAACTCACGCAGGTGAGCGATTGTGTGACCCGCCAAGGCGCCGTTTGTGAAGATGACAGAGTGACGCTCAACATTCGAGTGGTCGGAGTGCATAGCATCCAGAGCCTTGTTCTCCTGCGCGAAATCTACGCGTGTGATGAAACGCACCAGAATGATAGAGGTGATGATACCAACCACACCCAATGGATAGGCAACGGCATAACCCAACGCGATTGTGGGGTCGTTGATGCCCGTTGTGTCGGTGTAAGCCTGCTGTGCCGCACCCAAACCTGGGGTGTTGGTCACCGCACCCGACATAATACCCACCATTGTAGGCATTGGAGTACCAGTCACAAGATGTATAATATAGGTAATCAGCGCACCGAGCAGAACAACCGCCGCAGCGCAACTTACCATCTTGATTCCGCCCTCCTTGAACGAAGAGAAGAAACCAGGGCCTACCTGCAAACCGATAGAGAATACAAAGAGAATAAGACCAAACTCCTTGATGAAGTGAAGTGTGTTGTGGTCAATCGTCATGCCGAAGTGACCGGCAGCGATACCAACGAACAGAATCCAGGTCACACCCAAAGAAATGCCGCGAAACTTGATTTTGCTCAACATTACGCCGATGGTGATGACCAATGCGAGTACCAGCACCGTGTGTGCGATACCCTCGCCCAAGAATAGCGAGTATAACCAATCCATAGTAAAAATTATTAACCCTAATTACCTAACTGGGCGCAAAGATAATAATTATTAAATAAATTTAAGAACTCTTTTGCCAAAATTTGCTCTTTCTTGGAATATTTAGTCATTTTTCGGGGTAAATTCCCGAATATCACTACATATTTAGAATAAAAAACGCTCCACGATGGGTGTCAGCAGAGCCGTCACCACACCCATAAGCGCCATAGCAAGACCACTCAAAGCACCCTCTGTCGCTCCCTCCTCAATCGAACGGGCCGTACCGATTCCGTGCGCCGCAGCGCCCATAGCAAGTCCCGTAGCCGACGCATCCTTGATACGCAACATACGCAGAAAGCGGATGCCGACCACCGCGCCGAAGATACCCGTAAGGAATACAACGACAGATGTAATAGAGAGGTCGCCGCCGACTCTCTCGCTGATACCTACAGCTATAGGCACAGTCACCGACTTCATCGCAATGGAGTTTTCAATCAACTCTGAAGCGCCCATCCAGCGTGCGATATAGACCACGCTCAAGATGCCGACAAGCGAGCCGACCGTTATCGAAGAGAGTATCGCCGTAATCTGTCCACGCATACGCTCCTCCTGCTCGTAAAGCAGATAGCCGAGCGCCACAACCGACATACCGAGACAGAAATCAAGCACCGAGGTAGCCTCGCGATAAGTCTGATAAGGGATGTTGAAAGCAACAAGAAAACCTATCATCGCAAGGAAGGTCAGCAGTACTGGATGCAGCAACGCGATGCGGGCACGACGATAGATTGCCGAGCCAGCAGAATAGAAGATTACAGTGAATGTAAGCAGCGCTAAAGGCGAAGATATAAACTCTTGTATCATAACTTTTTACGCATCATTATATAAACAACTGCTACAACTGCCATCACAAGCAATGTGCTGACCATTGCCGCCACCGCAATCGCCAACCAACTCTCCTTCAGCACCACATACGACTCCATCAAACCCACACCAAAAGGTACGAAAAACAACGCCATCGTTCCAAGCAGAAACTTCGCTGTGGGCGCTACCCTTTCGGGCTTTACAACCTTGAAATGCAGAGCCGCATACAAGAGCAACATACCGATGATATTGCCCGACACATAACCGCCGAGCAGCAGCGAGAGAAGGTTGCCCACCGCCCAGCAGATTAATATTATGAGTATTCCAGCCATAGATTTTCCTATTACCCCGCAAAGGTATAGAAAAATTGGGCACGAAGATTGAAAATTTTGAATTTTGAATTTTGAAATTTGAATAATTG
>JAFZFR010000037.1 GCA_017555805.1 Alistipes sp.
ATAATTGAAAGAATATATGCGGCAAAAATGATAATGGGCAAGGCGAAAAATATGTGACCATATGAAATCAGTTGTTTAATACAACAAACTAATAATGGCGCACTTATAATAATTGCCTGAAAAATAAAAAATACAGGATTTTTGATTATGGGTTTAATACCCCCCCCCTATAAATTTATTAGCAAATGATTTATAGTGATTTAGCGTAAGAGTCATATGCTATTGTTTTTTGATCCTTAAATTATTTGTTTTGTGTTTTAAAATAATTCCACTATCATCTGTAAGGAAATTTGTACAAAGGTACAAATAATTTTGATTTTTGAATTTTGAATTCTGAATAATTAGGTATCTTTGTAGTATGGATTTCAAACTCGTATCAGAATATGCGCCTATGGGTGACCAGCCCGAGGCGATTGCGCAACTCGTCGAGTCTATCGAGCGAGGTGTGGCTCATAATACCCTTATGGGAGTGACGGGCTCGGGCAAGACCTTCACGATGGCGAATGTCATCGCGAAACTAAACCGACCCACAATCGTATTGAGCCACAACAAGACCCTCGCGGCGCAGTTGTATGGCGAGTTTAAGAATTTCTTTCCAGAGAATGCGGTGGAGTATTTCGTATCGTACTACGATTACTATCAGCCCGAGGCATATCTCCCCACTACGGATACCTACATCGAGAAGGATCTCTCAATCAACGATGAGATTGAGAAGATGCGATTGAGCACCACCTCCGCTCTGCTTTCGGGGCGCAGGGATGTAGTTGTCGTGTCGAGTGTGTCGTGTCTCTATGGTATCGGTAACCCAGCCGACTTTCACGCTACATCTATCCGCCTGAAGGTGGGTTCTACGCAGAGTTACAAGCACCTTTTGTACCGCTTGGTCGAGGCGCTCTACACCCGTACCGAGTTGGAACTCACGCCCGCCACATTCCGCACACGCGGAGATATGGTCGATGTGATGGCGGCGTTTGGCGACTACTGTTACCGCATCACATTCTTTGATGATGAGATTGAGGCTATCCACACCATCGACCCCGCGAGCGGTCAGCGCCTTGAGTCGTTGGAGGAGGTTACGCTCTATCCCGCAAATATGTTCGTCACAACGAAGGAGCGCATCGACAACGCCGTCGGAAATATCTATGTCGATTTGGGTAAGCGCATATCGTTCTTCGAGGGCGAGGGTAGGGCGATGGAGGCGCAGCGCATCAAGCAGCGTGTGGAGTATGACCTTGAGATGATTAAGGAGTTGGGCTATTGCTCTGGTATTGAGAACTATTCGCGATATTTCGATGGCAGAAATGCTGGTGACCGCCCATTCTGTCTGCTCGACTACTTCCCGAAGGATTATCTGATGATTATAGACGAGAGTCATGTCACTCTGCCACAGGTACACGCTATGTTTGGCGGTGACCGCGCCCGCAAGGAGAACCTTGTGGAGTATGGTTTCCGCCTGCCCGCGGCGAAGGATAACCGCCCGCTGATGTTCAATGAGTTTGAGTCGTTGGTCGGCACCTCGGTCTATGTGAGTGCTACGCCCGCTGACTATGAGATGCAGAAGTGCGAAGGCGTTGTCGTTGAGCAGGTTATCCGCCCAACGGGATTGGTGGATCCTCCTATGGAGGTGCGCCCTACGCTCAATCAGATTGACGATGTGATGATTGAGATTAACGAGCGAGTACGCAAGCACGAGAAGATATTGGTCTGCACCATAACCAAGCGAATGGCTGAGGAGTTGTCGCGCTACCTTGATCGTGTCGGTGTGCGTAACCGATATATCCACTCGGATGTGGAGACCCTTGAGCGCGTGCAGATTCTGGAGGATATGCGTGCTGATGCTTTCGATGTACTGGTAGGAGTAAACCTCTTGCGTGAGGGTCTGGACTTGCCCGAGGTGAGCCTTGTGGTGATTTTGGATGCCGACAAGGAGGGCTTCTTGCGAAATGTTCGTTCCATCACACAGATGGCGGGTCGTGCTGCGCGTCACCCGAATGGTCGCGTTATTATGTATGCCGACGAGTGTTCTGACTCGATGCGTATCGTTATAGAGCAGAGTAACCGCCGCCGTGCCACGCAGATACGATTTAATGTCGAGCACGGCAAGATGCCCGAGCGTGCCAAGAAGAGCGGTACGGGTCAGAGCCTTCTGCTTGCGGGCAAGGAGCGCCCAACCGATATGACCGCCTACCCGATTGTGGAGGAGCACTACGCCATTGCGGCAGATGTCCAGGGCGGATACAATGCCGAGCCGCAGTTGGATATCAAGGAGATTGACAATCTCATAAATAAGGCGCGAGAGGATATGGAGCGTGCTGCCAAGTCGTTGGATTTCCTTGCGGCTGCCCGCTATCGCGACAGGATGTATGAGTTGCAGAAGTTGCGCGACGGACGAGATTAGTCCTGCTTGCGGAATGTGAAATATCTTCCAGCGAGGTAACTATATGCCACGCTCACAACGGTAGTGAGTCCCTTTGCAGGTGTCGCCCAGATGTGACACACCTCTACAAAAAGTTTCAAGCAAGCATAGTTCAAGAGTATCGAGCCACCCACAGTCAGGGCGTAGCGCAGAAGTTGTGCGCCTTGTCCCACGGAGGTTGCGCGGAATGCCACATTTCTATTGAGCCAGAAACCCGTGAAGAATGTGATTGGGAAGACGATGATAAAGGCGGCAATGTGTGGCGAGATGACCACCACGCCAAGGTCTATGTAGCGCAGAGCGACGATATAGTGGTAGATGATGTAGAACCACACAATATCGAGAAGCATATTCACACCACCACACACCCCATATCGGAATATCTCGTGTGGAACGAGGTTCGATATGGGGCGTATATAGAAATGGTCTATTAGAGTACCTATCTTCTCTGCGATGCGCATTACTTATTGTCGTAAATCCACAAGTCGGGATAGATGTCGAGGTAAGATTTCGCGAAGGTGTTGCACTCGGCGCGGCTGTCGCTACCGAACACCGTCACCATATGCTTGTTCTTGAATGGGCGGATGACGCAATCTGCATCAACAATCTTGCTCTTCACCTGCTCGGCGGCGCGTGTTGCGTTTGCCTCCTCGCTGAAGATTCCCATCACAACATAGTGAGCATACTCTCGACTTGTTGGTGTAGGCTCAACAACCTCTGCTGGCTCTGTGCTCTCTGCGGTAGATGTAGTGCCCTCCACTGCTGATAATGAGTCGGTTGGCTCTGCTACTACCTCTGCTGGTGCAGGCTGCTCCGTAACGGCTGGTGCTGTGACGATAGTCTTTGGCGCATCGCCCCACAAAAGGAATGCGAAGATACCCAATGCCACCACGATGCAGACGCCGCTCAAGATAAAGAGCCACGCGTGTGACTTGTGGCGGCGTACGATGATTGTTTTGACGCCCTGCGGGTTGATTGTCTTGTTGAAACCCGACTCTACGGCGAAACTCTTGTCGGTGAGTTTGCCGACGCCCTCGATGGTTACCGAGTTGCCCACCTGCGTCTTTGCACGCCAGCGGTCATATATATCCTGCGCCTGTGCGACCTCGCAGTTGGCAATCTTTGCAATCTCCTCCACGAGCGATGTCGCCTGCACCTGCGATGTAAATCGCACGATGTTGCGTGGGTTCATCAACTTGTTGCTCGCAATCTTGCGTGCGCCCTGACGCTCAATGTAGAGTGTGCCGATTTCTGGCAGGTAAGCGCCCTGACCGCTAATCAGCATATTGAATATGATTTTATTAACCTCTCCAACCATAGTCTATCTCTTTTTTCTGTTGTTTATCTCTCTCTTGTTGGGTGTTGCTACGGGGTAGCGACCCTTCAATGCGCCCCACATCACATAGAGGGCAAGCAGGATGAACGGGATGCTCAACAACTGACCCATATTGAGGAACATACCATCCTCGAATGCCTCCTGATTTACCTTTACCATCTCAACGAATGGGCGGGTGAGGAATACACCCAGCACACCCACGCTGAACATCAGACCTGGGCGCTTGCGACCCTCGTCGCGCTTGTAGTACATCCACAGCAGGATAAGGAATGTGGCGAAGTAAAACAGAGCCTCATAAATCTGCGCAGGATGCTGTACGGGAACGCTCTCAAGCGGCATATTTGGGAAGTTACGCACGAACTTGAAACCCCAGGGGAGGTCTGTCACGCGACCCACAATCTCCGAGTTGCAGAGGTTGCCGAAGCGCACCAATGTAGCGCCGATGGTCACTGGAATCATAATGCGGTCGAGCCACCAGATGTAAGGCATCTTTAACTTGCGGCAGGTAATCCACATGCCGAGCAACATACCCAGCGCCGAGCCGTGGCTCGCCATACCTCCGTTGCGGAACTCTGTGATGATTGCCCAGGGCTTTGTGATGTAGTATGAGAACTCGTAGAAAAGACAATGACCCACGCGAGCACCCAACACCGCACCCAGAACAATCCAGATGAAACCTGTCTCAACGACCTCCGCACCGAAGCCCTCGCGCTTGGAATAGTTTGAGAAGAAGCGTTCGCCGAGCAAGAATGTCAGCGCCCACATCAGACCGTAATATCTCAATTCAAATCCTCCGAAGGAGAGCATCGCGGGATCGAAATCCCATACTATATAAAGAAAGTCGTTCAACATATTTCTAATATTTATTTAGCCGAATTAGCCGCTGTATACGCCTTCTTGAGTGGGAAGGCGAAAGTAGTACCCTGACCCAACTCGCTGCGTACGGTGATACGCTCGCCGTGAGCCTCCACGATGTGCTTCACGATAGCCAAGCCCAAGCCAGTACCGCCCTGCTCGCGTGAACGACCCTTATCCACTCGGTAGAAGCGCTCGAAGATACGAGGTTGGTCCTCCTTTGCGATACCTACGCCAGTATCCTCCACCTCGATGAGAATCTTGTCCAGCATATCGCGGAAGCGGATGCGTGTTGTGCCGCCCTCCTTGCCGTACTTGATTGAGTTGATGATAAGGTTCACCAACACCTGGCCTGTGAAGTGCTTGTCGGCCGACACCCAGAATGGCGATGGCAGAGAGTCTGCACCCTTCACCGAGATAGTGATGTTGCGCTTCGCCGCCTCCATCTCCAACTGCTCGCTAATCTCCTTCGTGAGAGCCACGATGTCGAACTGCTCAATCTTGATGCGGTTCATATCGTTCTCCAACTTGTTGATTGTGTCAAGGTCGTTTACGATATTTATCAAGCGGTCGATACTCTTCTCGGCACGCTCAAGGTATTTTCTGTTGATGAGTTCATCCTCCAGACCGCCGTCCAGAAGGGTAGAGATGTAGCCCTGGATGTTGAAGATAGGGGTCTTCAACTCGTGTGCCACATTGCCCAGATACTGCTTGCGGAACGCCTCGCTCTGCTTCAGGCGAGAAATCTCCTTGTCGTTGTCATCTGCCCACGCTGTGAGTTCGTCCGAGATGCTCTCCACATGCTTGTCGTTGAGTTCATCCACGATCTCGGCGGTGTGCACCTGGCGTGAGAGTACCATCGAGTAGATGGGCTTAAGTTTGTAGGCGACATACGCCTTAATCATGTAGAGTGAGACGAGTGCCATTGCGCCAAACATCAAGCCTGCCACAATGAGAATCATCCACCATACAATACCACAGAACGCCATCACCACAGCAACGGCAATGGCTGCAATCAATGCCAATAGCAATGAAGCATTCTCTTTAGTTTTTACGGTCATCATGTGTTATTTGTTTTAAGGTCATTGGTCAATTAATAAATCTTCAGGTTTGCCACCACGCGATAGACGCTCTCAATCTTCTTCTCGGCGATGGAGATTGCGTTGGGGTCATTCTCGGTAGCCTCCAGCAGTAACTCTGTGTGGCTCTCGCTCGCAAAGCGCACCTTACGCAAAAGTACATAATTTGGAGCAACAATCACATAGTATCGTCCTGGAATAATCGCTTTTGCGTCTATTTTTTGCAGAAAAACTATCGAACCTGCCATAATCTCGGCGTTGATAGCCACATCGAAACTGCGGAAGGCGCAGTCGCACTGCTCCACAACGGGCAGATGCAGCATACTCGATGGGCGCAACAACTCGCTGCCGAGGCTGCGGCACGCCGAAATATCGAGGTCATAATAGGGGATTGTCTGCACAGGATTAGAGTCGTTGAGCATCGTGCCCTCGCCCGAGAGCAGCCAACCAGAACTAATCTCCGGGAACTTCTCGGTGATGCGTCTTGCCAGGTTGTGCGAGATGCCGAAACGACCCGCCTTAATCTGGTAAAGACTCTCCGAACGCGCTAATCCGATATGCCTGCCAAATGAGTTCGCGGTCATATTTGCCCAACGAATCACCTGCTCCAATCGCTCCCAATATTGATTGTTTGTCATATCAAAAAAAATTGTTACATTTGCACTCACGACCCCGTAGTTCAATGGATAGAATATAAGATTCCGGTTCTTACGATGAAGGTTCGAATCCTTTCGGGGTTGCTCCAGGCTCTCATTTCGGGAGCCTTTCGTTGTCTCTGTTGCCTCCTTTTTGAGGGCTTTTCGGGGACTTCCCTCCGCTTCATTTATGCCGCTCCATCCATTACAAGCGGCACTGAAAAAGTCCTCTGCGTTTCAATATTTTGTTGCTATATATTATGCAAAAATAATATTTTCGGAGCAAAAAAACAATAGAAAAAGGCTTTTTTATTGCGCCAAAATGCATATTTTTTCATCTTTCTGGGCGTGGATGACGCCTTTTGGGGTGCTTTTGAGTGTCGGGTTTTGCGGGCGGAGTATAGGTTTTGTGTCGGGTGGGGAAAATTATCGCAGAATAATTGAGCAAAATCATCGCCAAAGAGCCTCGCAGATTTTTCGAATCGGTAAATTATTTCTATCTTTGCATTCTATAACCAAAGGATATGATTGATCGCAATACGGTAGATAGGATTTATGCGGCTGCTGATATCGTTGATATCATCAGCGACTATGTCACGCTCAAGAAGAAGGGCGTGAACTATCAGGCGTGTTGCCCTTTCCACAACGAGAAGACCCCATCATTCGTGGTATCTCCATCGAAGGGTGTCTATAAGTGTTTCGGCTGTGGTAAGGGTGGCAATGCGGTCACATTCGTTATGGAGCACGAGAGTGTCACATATCCCGAGGCGTTGAAGATTGTTGCCAAGCGCTATGGCATCGAGGTTGAGGAGCGCGTGCAGACCGAGGAGGATGTACGCCGCAACAACGACCGCGAGAGTATGTTCGCCCTGAACGGCTGGGCGGCGGAGTATTTCGCCCGCTACCTCACAACATCTGCCGAGGGTCGCAGCGTGGGTTTGAGTTACTTCGCCCAGAAGCGCGGTTTTACCGAGGCGACAATCAAGAAGTTCGGTCTTGGATTCTGCTCTGCCGAGGGCGACGCTATGACTATGGCGGCGATTGGTGCGGGCTACAAGCAGGAGTTCCTCCTCTCGACGGGTCTTACCTTCCAGCGCGAGAGCGACGGCCGTCTGCGTGACCGCTTCCGCGACAGGGTGATGTTTCCTGTGCACAATATCTCGGGTCGCGTGGTGGCGTTCGGTGGTCGTACGCTGCGCACCGACAAGAGTGTGGCGAAGTATCAGAACTCGCCCGAGAGCGAGATTTACAGCAAGAAGCGCGAGTTGTATGGTCTGTACTTTGCAAAGAAGGCCATCCAGCAGCAGGACTACGCCATTATGGTGGAGGGTTACACCGATGTAATCTCGATGCATCAGGCTGGTGTAGAGAATGTTGTGGCGTCGTCGGGTACATCCCTCACAACCGAGCAGATTCAACTCTTGCACCGCTTTACGCGCAACATAACGGTCATCTACGATGGTGACTCGGCGGGTATTCACGCCTCGTTGCGCGGTATAGATATGATTTTGAAGGAGGGTATGAATGTCCGCGTGGTGTTGTTGCCACCCGAGCACGACCCCGACTCATTCGCCCGAGCACATACTGCCGACCAGGTACGCGCCTACATCCAGGAGAACGAGGAGGATTTCCTTTCGTTCAAGGCGAAACTGATGCTTGAGGAGGCAGGTAAAGACCCTATCAAGCGCTCGAATGTGATTACCGATATGGTGCAGTCAATCGTTCAGATTCCTGACGCCATCCAGCGCTCGGTCTTTATCAAGGACTGCGCCCGCATTATGAATGTCGATGAGAATGTTCTCATCTCGGAGGTGGCACGCAAGCGTGTCCAGCAGGCGGGTGGCGGACGCGAGGCGTCGGACTTTATGCAGCGCCAGAGAGGTCTCATCGAGCGCGAACAGCGAGAGCAGCGCATCGAGGTTGATATCACGAAGCCTACCGATGTGGGCAGTAGCATTGAGACTCTGGAGTATGAGTTGGTGAAGTACCTCCTGAAGTCGGGACACAAATATTACGAGATTAACGAGGCGGGCAAGAGCGTGAGCGTGAACATCGCCGACGAGATTTTCCAGTCGCTGGATGATGACCAGATTACATTCGTGACGCCCGTCTATCAAAGTATCCTTGTCACCTACCGCGAGCAGTGGAACACGCTGGGCGTGGGCGTTGAGGTGCCCGTGCAGCACTTTGTCAATCACATCGACCCCGAGGTTTGCAATATGGCGGTGGATATCCTCACCTCGGACGATAACTATGTGCCGAGCGAGTTGTGGCACCAGAAGGATGTGCACATCGAGAGCGAGATTGAGATTCTCGCCAACGGCGTGCCCAAGGCGATTATGCTCTACCGCTCGAAGATTGTTGATCGTATGTATAAGGCTGTGAGTGAGCGACTTGACGACCCTAATATCTCGGAGGAGGAGTTAAGCGAGTGCATCCGCCAACTCACCCAACTCAACAATGTGAAGACAGCCATCTCGCGCAAGAGTCAGCGACTGATTCTGTAAAAAGCGGGGTAGGGCTGGAGGCGTATGCGTATCGCTACGCACACAGTGTGCAAACAGAAAATAAACAGAAAGATGTGTCGTGTAAAACATATCAAAAAAGATAAAGAAAGTTACCTTTTCCAGTCCTACCCCGCAGGTGTAAACGGCAAAAACAGTGCCACAAAAGAGTAGGCGAATAGCGAAAAAAGTTATGGCAGATTACAAAAATATAAACATCCGCAACAAGCGCGCGACCTTTGATTATGAGATTATCGAGGAGTACATCGCGGGTATCGTGCTGGTCGGCACCGAGATTAAGTCCATCCGTTTGGGCAAGGCGTCGCTGACCGAGTGCTATTGCTATTTCGATAAGGGAGAGTTGTGGATTCGCGGTATGAATGTGGCGGAGTACGGCTGGGGAACTTGCAACAATCACGCCCCAAAGCGTGACCGTAAACTCCTGCTCAACCGTAAGGAACTCAATAAGTTGCAGCGCGCGTTGCAGGATAGAGGCTTGACCGTTGTGGGCTTGCGTCTCTTCCTTAGCGAGAAGGGCTACGCGAAGGTTGTTATCGGCTTGGCGCGTGGTCGCAAGGCGTACGACAAGCGCGAGTACCTGAAGGAGAACGACGCAAAGCGCGAGATGGACAAGGCAATGAAAAAGTATAAGTAGCGATGCGTAATAGGATAAAGGCTGTATTCTTCGATATCGACGGCACGCTGGTGAGTTTTACCACCCACACCGTCCCCGACTCGGCTCGCCGCGCCATTGAGCGTCTGCGCGAGAGTGGCGTGAAGGTCTTTATCTCTACGGGTCGTCTGCTAAAGCACGCATCCATCGTGAAGGACATCCCAGTGGATGGTTACATTACGGTCAATGGTGGCTACTGCATCACCTCGTCGGGCGAGGTTATCTTCGAGCAGGCAATCCCTCGCCAGACGGTTGAGAGGGTGCTCGACCTCTCCGACAAGCACGGCTTTGTGGTGTCGGTGATGACCCACGAGGATATGTATGTGGCGCGTAGCAACGAGCGTGTCGAGAAGATTGCGAAGATGATTAACATCACGCCAAAGGTTACGGATGTGAGGGCTGTGGCTGCCGAGCAGTCGGTGGTGCAGATGTGCCCATACATAAGTCGCGAGTTGGAGGCGGAGATTATGCCGCTGCTACCCGAGTTGATGTCGAGCCGCTGGATTGAGACCTTTATGGACCTGAATGTGCGTGGCGTGGATAAGTCGCTGGGTGTGAGGAAGGTGATGGAGTACTATGGTCTTTCTTTGGACGAGGCTATGGCGTTTGGTGATGGCGGTAACGATGTGCCTATGGTGCGCGATGCGGCGCTGGGTGTTGCTATGGGCAACGCTTGTGATGAACTCAAGCAGGTGGCTGACTATGTGACCTTGTCGGTGGATGAGGATGGCATCGCGGTGGCGCTTGAGCATTTTGGTTTGATATAAATATAAGTATAGATATGTCATTGATACTCTGTATAGAGACGGGAACGGACATCTGTTCCGTAGGTATTGCTCGCGATGGCGAGTTGTTGGCGTTGCGCGAGAGCGACCAGGGTCGTGACCACGCGAAGTTGGTTGCGGTCTATGTCGATGAGTTGTTGCGCGAGACGGGCTTGAAGCCAGACGACCTGGATGCCGTTGCGGTAGGTAAGGGTCCAGGCTCATACACTGGTCTGCGTATCGGCGTTTCGTTTGCCAAGGGCTTGTGCTATGGCTTGAATATTCCGCTTGTGGCGGTTGGCTCGCTGGAGGCTCTGGCGGCGGTTGCAATCGAGGATTATGAGGCTGGTATCATCTCGGTTGAGGGTTGGGATGAGGCTCTTCTCTGCCCTATGGTGGATGCTCGCCGTATGGAGGTCTATGCCCAGATTTTCGATACCCAGTGTCGTGAGCAGGCGGAGGTTACGGCGGAGGTTGTCACTGCGGAGAGTTTTGCCCAGTGGCGTGAGGGTCGCAAGTTTGTGATTTTCGGCAATGGCGCCGAGAAGTGCTGCGAGATGCTTCCCGATGCTACCTATATTAATGTAGTCCCCTCGGCACGCGGTCTGGCACGCCTTGCCCACCAGCGTCTTGAGGCTGGCGCGGTGGAGGATATTGCCTACTTTGAGCCATTTTATTTGAAGGACTTTGTAGTTATACCATCCAAGAAAAAGTTGTTGTAAAGCATTAAAAATCAAAGAAAATAGGTTGCCCGATGAAGGCAACCTATTTCTTTTATTGTATGTGAGAGGCTTACTTCTTCAGCGAAGCCAAGCACTCCGATACATTCTTCTCGATGCGAGCCTCGACATCCTCTGCCTCGGCCTTCACGAACTTCTCGCCAACGATGTTCTCGTAGAGCTCGATGTAACGCTCGGTGATGCTGTTGATAATCTCCTCGGTCATCTCTGGCACCTGCTGACCCTCCTGACCCTGGAAGCCGTTTGCCATCAACCACTCGCGAACGAACTCCTTTGAGAGCTGCTTCTGCTTCTCGCCTGCTGCAAGACGCTCCTCATAACCCTCTGCGTAGAAGTAGCGTGATGAGTCTGGAGTGTGAATCTCGTCCATAAGGTAGATAACGCCATCCTTCTTACCGAACTCGTACTTTGTATCAACCAAGATCAAGCCCATCTTTGCGGCAATCTCTGTACCGCGCTGGAAGATTGCGCGTGTGTATGCCTCCAACTGCTCGTAGTCCTCGCGGCTAACGATACCCTGTGCGATAATCTCCTCCTTTGAGATGTCCTCATCGTGACCTGCATCAGCCTTTGTTGTTGGGGTGATGATTGGCTCTGGGAACTTCTGGTTCTCAACCATGCCATCAGGCATTGTCACACCACAGATTACGCGCTTGCCAGCCTTGTACTCACGCCAAGCGTGACCAGAGAGGTAGCCACGGATAACCATCTCCACCTTGAAAGGCTCACACTTGTGACCCACTGTCACCATTGGATCTGGTACAGCGATTTTCCAGTTGGGAAGGATGTCGGCAGTAGCGTCCAGGAACTTTGCAGCGATCTGGTTCAACACCTGACCCTTGAAAGGAATACCCTTTGGCAACACAACATCGAACGCCGAGATGCGGTCCGATACCACCATTACCAAATACTCACCATCAATGCTGTAAACATCACGCACCTTGCCCACATAGTGGCTCTGCTGACCCTCGAAGTTAAAGTTTGTTTTTACGATTGCTTCCATTGTATATGTTTTTATGTTATCTGCCTTTCGCTGTGGAAAAAACTTTTCCAACCACAAAAGTAATAAAAAACTCGGAAAAACCACCACCAAATACCAATAAAAGATTAGCGCGCGGCGCAGATTTGTTTTGCGGGTGATTTTTTTTCTCTGTGCGGTGCTATTTTTGCTTCTTGTCGGTTGGTTGTGTTGCGGAAAAACACTATCTTTGAGCAAATAAACAACTACGACCATGAACAAGAAAAGATTATTGAGCGTGATAAAGTGGGGTGGAATAGTCTGTATTCTTCTGACCTTTGTAGCGTGGCATATTAAGGATGTGCCACAGCGCCCTTCATCCGAGGAGGAATTTATCCAAGATATGCAGCTCGCCTTCGACGATATTTATAAGATGCGTAAGTCGGGCCGTTCGGTGCATGAGACTCATCAGCGACTGGTGCATTACCATGTCAAGTTCAGCGCGAATTACCCAATCTACTACGACTGGTGGTTGCAGGATGCTCTGTACGATGCTCCCGAGGATCCTCATAAGTGGTACTGGGAGGAGAGCTTTGCTGCGGCACTCAACATCCGTCTTGCCGAGCATAAACTGCCAGCGGCGGTGAATGACAAGAAGGCAGTCGAAAAGAGTTTCGCCGACTATCTCGATGCGTGCGAGAAGCGCCGCGCAATCCGTCTGCACAACTTCATCTCAACGACTCCCGAGTTTGTCTATACCAAGTTGCGCCCTTTGCGCCCATCGTTCTATGCCTATACCGAGGGTTTGTCGGATGCTCGTCACGAGTTTAACTTCAACCCTGGCGGTGCGTTGTGTCGCGCCAAGATGAACGGCATCTGGGCGGAGGAGGAGTGTCTGCTCTCGGATGAGGATGGCGGTTTTCGCGACCCTGATGTTCACTTCGACGGCGAGCACCTGCTCTTTGCGTGGAAGAAGTCGCCAAAGCAGGATGACTACCACCTCTACGAGATGAACCTCAAGAACAAGGAGGTCAAGCAGATTACCTTCGGCTTGGGTAATGCCGACTTTGAGGGTATCTATCTGCCCGACGATAATATTCTGTTCAACTCTACACGCTGCGGTAATTCATCAGATTGCTGGTACACCGAGGTTACGAATATGTATATGTGCGACCGCGAGGGTCGTTTTATGCGCCAGATTGGTTTCGACCAGGTGCACACCACAACGCCTGCGCTGCTCGATGATGGTCGCGTGGTCTATACCCGCTGGGATTATAGCGACCGCGGTCAGATTTGGACACAGCCTCTGTTCCAGATGAACTCCGATGGTACGAATCAGTCGGAGTATTACGGCGTGAATAGTTGGTTTCCAACAACTGTCGTTCACACCAAGCAAATCCCTGGTACACGCAAGGTTATGACAACCTTCATCGGTCACCACACGCCCCAGCACGGTAAACTCGGCATCATCGACCCCGAGGCTGGTCGCGACGAGAACGAGGGTGTGATGTTCGTTGCCCCTATGCGTAAGCCCGATGCTGTGAAGGAGGATGCCTATGGCCAGTGGGGTGAGCAGTTCCAGTACCCCGAGCCTTTGAACGAAAGAGAGTTCCTCGTGTCATACTCTCCGCTGGGATATAATGTCGGCAGAAACAGAATGCGCTTTAGCATCTACTGGATGAATATTGATGGCGCGCGCGAGTTGCTCGTTGCCGACCCTGCAATCTCTTGTAACCACCCAACGATTGTCGCACCTGCCGAGCGCCCATTCCAGAAGGCGTCGATGGTGGACTACACCCGCGAGGATGGCGTATATTATATGCAGAACATCTACGAGGGAGGCGGTCTGGAGGGTATCGAGCCAGGCACAATCAAGCAGTTGCGCGTCGTGGAACTTCAGTTCCGTGCGGCTACCGTCGGCAGAACATCTGGTGGCGGTAAGGGTGGCGGCGCTATGGTCGGCACACCTCTGTCGGTGGGTCGCGGTGCGTGGGATTTGAAGAAGGTGTGGGGCGTTGTGGATGTTCATCCCGATGGCTCGGCATTCTTCCGTGTTCCTGCCCGCAAGCCTTTGTACTTCCAGGCGCTGAACGAGAAGGGTCAGGTGGTGCAGACTATGCGTAGTTGGTCCACACTCCAGCCAGGCGAGACACAGAGTTGTGTTGGCTGTCACGAACATAAGAACACCGTCCCCGTGGCGTCACTCGGTATGTCGATGGCGATGAAGGAGGGTATTCAGGAGATTCGCGCCGAGGATGAGATGGGCGTGCGAACATTCTCCTATATGAAGGAGGTTCAGCCTATCTGGGACAAGCATTGTATCTCTTGCCACGATGGCGAGAAGCACAGATTAAACCTCAAGGGCGACCTCAAGCAGTTTGATTTGGAGAGCCGTCGTCTGTTTGCTACCTCATATATGCAACTCACCCACACCCAGCCACGCTTCCAGATGGAGAAGATGCTTACGGGCAACCCATTCCATCGCGAGGTGAACTGGATTGACGCGATGTCGGAGCCTACGATGCTCAAGCCATACCACGCGGGCTCGGCGACGAGCAACATCATCCGCCGTATGGAGAATGGTCACGGTGGCACGAAGGTGAGCGATGCGGAGATTCGCCGTGTGTCGATGTGGCTCGACCTGCTCGTTCCATTCTCTGGCGACTACCGCGAGAATGTCCTCTGGAATGACGAGGAGCGTGCTTACTACGACTACTACGACAACAAGCGCATTGCGGAGCGCGAGAAGGAGAAGGAGAATATCCGTGCATTGATTGAGTACCAAAAATCGCAGAAGTGATGAAAAAGATAGGTTTTGTTATATTTATCGCATCGGCAATAATCTTGGGCGTGGCGAATATGCCCTCTGTTGGTCAGTTTGCGCCCGATGGGCTGTTTGTTGTTGGCGGCGACTTGCTGGTGGCAAACAGGGCTTCGCGCGAGTTGTTGCGCCTCTCGGCTGATGGTAAGAGGGTCGAGAAGCAGGTTAAGTTGGCGAGTGCTGTGACCGACCTTGCTCAGGGCGCGGAGGGCGAGTTGTGGCTCACCTGCGAGGGTGTCAATGGCTGGCTCTATAAGGTTGATGCCGAGAAGTTGTCGGTTGAGGAGAAGTACCCAAGCGGTGCTAACCCCTCGGCGGTGGTCTTTAGCAAGGCGAGTGGCTCGTTGTGGGTTGCCCAGCGTTTCGGCAATGAGTTGTGGGAGGTTAATCCCGCGACGGGTGAGACCGTGAGTCGTGTGGCGGTGGGTCGTGAGCCTGTCGATATGCTTGCGCTGGATGATAAGGGCGTGGTGCTGGTTGCAAACAATATGCCCGAGACGGCATCTACCGACGAGTGCGTAGCCGCGCAGTTGGATGTTGTGGATGTCAAGTTGAAGAGTCGCGTGGCGCGCATCGTGCTCCCCAATGGCTCGACCGATGTGAAGGCTGTGGCGGCGGATGCGGCGGGCGAGTACGCCTATGTGACCCATCTCTTGGCGCGTTATCAGTTGCCTACGACGCAGTTGGACCGTGGTTGGATGTCCACCAATGCACTCTCAATCATCGACCTCAAGGCGATGAAGTGGCTCACCACAGTGTTGCTTGACACCCCACAGAAGGGCGCTGCAAACCCCTGGGGCGTGAGCGTGAGCGAGGATGGCAAGCAGTTGGTGGTCGCTGCGGCGGGTAGCCACGAGGTTGCGGTGATTGACCGCGAGGCTATGCACCAGCGTCTTGAAATGGCTATGAATGGCGAGCAGCCTACGCCTTCGATGAAGAGTTGGGATAACATCCCCAACGATGCGGGCTTCCTCTATGGCATACGCGAGTTTATCCCGACCGACGGCAAGGGTGTGCGCGCAGTGGCTGTGATGGGCGAAAAGATTGTGGCGGCGAACTACTATACGGCTGAACTCTCGGTGATTGACCGCAAGACACGCATCAAGCAAAACAACTCATTCGGCTCGGCGCTTGTGGCGACGGAGGTGGGTCGTGGCGATATGTATTTCCACGATGCGTCGCTCTGCTACCAGAGTTGGCAGAGTTGCGCTACCTGTCACCCAAATGGTGGTCGTGTGGATGGTCTGAACTGGGACTTGCTCAACGACGGAATGGGTAACCCGAAGAACACCAAGTCGCTCATTCTCTCGCACGAGACAGCCCCTTGTATGGCTACGGGCATCCGTGCTGACGCCGAGACTGCGGTGCGTGCGGGTGTGAAATATATCCTCTTTGCGGCGAATGTCGATGAGGAGGTGTGCAACGCTATGGATGCCTACCTGAAGGCGCAGAAGCCTATCCCAAGCCCATATCTTGAGGATGGTAAACTCTCGGAGAGCGCCGAGCGAGGCAAGGTTATCTTCGATGCAGAGTGTTCATATTGCCACTCGGGCAAGCACTACACCGACTACAAGCAATACAGCGTGGCGTGGACCACTGGCGCGGCAAAATCGCAGAAGATGGATGTGCCCCACCTGAACGAGTGCTGGCGTACCGCCCCATATCTCTATGATGGTCGCAGTGCAACGATGCAGGAGATGCTGAAAGTTCACGGGCCGAGGGCGAGTCACACTCCTGAAGAGTTGGATGATTTGGCGGAATATGTGCTGTCATTATAAATGAAAAAGCGAGGACTTAAGAAAAGTGCCTCGCTTCTTTTTTAATATAAGGTATCGCCTAAATAAGCGTCATTCCCGCCTCCTTGCATTGCTGACGCATCTCATCCGACCAGATGCTTGACTGCGTCTCGCCCACATGCGCCTTATGCAGCAGAACCATACACAGACGGCTCTGTCCGATACCGCCACCGATAGATTGTGGCAGTGAGCCCTCCAGGAGTCTGCGGTGGAAGTAGAGGCTCTTGCGCTCCTCCTTGCCACACGCCTTGAGTTGGCGCTCCAACGCCTCGCTATCAACACGAATACCCATCGACGAGAGTTCAATCGCACGCTCAAGTATAGGGTACCAGATAAGCAGGTCGCCGTTCAAGCCAGCCAAACCGCTCTCGGGGCTGATGGTCGAGTAGTCGTCGTAGTCGGGGGCGCGATTGTCGTGCTTCTCGCCGTTGCTCAACTCACCGCCTATGCCGATGATAAATACCGCGCCATACTCCTTGCAGATGGCGTCCTCGCGCTCCTTGGGCGTGAGGTTAGGGTAGCGCTGCAACAACTCCTCGGCGTGGATGAAGGTAATCTCCTCGGGCAGGAATGGCTTGATTTGTGGGTAGGTCTCGCAGATGTAGTACTCGGTACGCAGAATAGCGCCGTAGATGCGCTCCACAATCTTTTTGAGGTACTCCACCGTGCGGCACTCCTCGGGCATCACACGCTCCCAGTCCCACTGATCAACATAGAGTGAGTGGAGGTTATCCAACTCCTCGTCGGCACGGATGGCGTTCATATCGGTGACGATGCCGTAGCCGTTCTCGACCTTGTACTCCGCCAGTGTCACGCGCTTCCACTTCGCCAGCGAGTGCACCACCTCGGCCTTTGCGTCCGCCATATCCTTGATAGGGAATGTCACAGGACGCTCTGTACCGCTCAAGTCGTCATTCATACCCAGGCCCTGCAACACAAACAGAGGTGCCGTAACACGACGCAGACGCAACTCCGTAGAGAGGCTGCTCAAGAAGAAATCCTTGATTTGCTTGATGGCTATTTCGGTCTGCTGCAAGGTCAGCGCTGCCTTATAATTTGCTGGTATAATCAGTTGCCCCATACTCCTAAAAATTCAAATGAAAGACAAATATACAATTTTTCAGCGGAAAAACAAAATTTGATGGCGTGGGGAGAGTGTAGGTGCAGACGGATTTGACCGACGAAGTCGGAGCGGGGATACCTTATAAGCGAAGCGAATAAATATCATTTTATCCCCGCAACCGCCCACTTAATTCTAATTCCGTCCACTCACACGCGAATGAGAGAATTTTAGGCGAGGCGAGATGGCTTGCTTGCAAGAAGATTTTTTTTGTTGTTATGGGGAGGGATGCTTGCATCCAACAACATAACAATAAAAAAAAGAATGGGCATCAAATGCCCATTCCATCTCGTCTAATCAAATAGATATAAAAAACAAAATGAGGATTGACGGATTGGCTACTACGCAGACAAAAGTCTGCTCCGCTTAACGCCTTTCCGTTGCGCTCGCCGCGGGGGTACTTGAAACCCCATCAAGCAAAAGCCGACAAGTCGCCTCATTTTGTTTCCCATATCGCACCCGCAAACAAGTTTGCTATGCGATATAAAAAACAAAAAGATGTTGATTTCTCAACATCTTTTGCTTGCTGTGTTTTCGTGGGAGTTGACGGATTCGAACCGCCGACCCTCTGCTTGTAAGGCAGATGCTCTGAACCAGCTGAG
>JAFZFR010000038.1 GCA_017555805.1 Alistipes sp.
AGATTTCGAGCTTCTCCTCCTTCTGCTTTACATCCTCGTTCATCAACTTATCGTAAGCCGACAGACGGGCCTTGCTCTTGGCATGACGACCCGATGGCGACATACGCACCCACTCAAGCTCGCGCTCAAGGGTCTTTCTGCGCTTCGACTCCTGCTTCTCCTCCTGTGCCAGACGCTTTGACTTCTGGTCAAGCCAGCCAGAGTAGTTACCCTTCCAAGGAATACCCTCGCCGCGGTCAAGCTCCAAAATCCAGCCCGCTACATTGTCCAAGAAGTAACGGTCGTGGGTTACGGCGATAACCGTACCCTTGTACTGCTGCAAGTGCTGCTCCAACCAGTCGATAGACTCTGCGTCGAGGTGGTTGGTAGGCTCATCCAACAGCAACACATCAGGCTGCTGCAACAACAGACGGCAGAGTGCCACACGGCGGCGCTCACCACCCGACAACACCTTTACGCTCTGGTCAGCATCAGGACAGCGCAAAGCATCCATAGCACGCTCCAGCACGCTATCCAACTCCCAGCCGTTCACCTGGTCAATCTGCTCGTAGAGTTCACCCTGACGCTCGATAAGACGGTTCATCTCATCATCCGACATAGGCTCGCAGAGTTTCATATTGATATCCTCATACTCCTTCAAAAGAGCAACGGTAGCAGCACAACCCTCCTCGACAATCTCCTTTACGGTCTTCGAGTCGTCGAGCTGTGGCTCCTGCTCGAGGTAACCAACAGAGTAACCAGGAGCAAATACAACCTCACCCTGATAGTTCTTGTCGATACCTGCGATAATCTTCATCAGCGTAGATTTACCCGAGCCGTTGAGACCGATGATACCGATCTTCGCGCCATAGAAGAATGAGAGGTAGATGTTGTTCAACACCTTTTTCTGGTTGGTGAAGGTCTTTGAGACACCCACCATGGAAAAGATAATTTTCTCGTCTGCCATATCTATTTTTGTTTATATTATTCCAAATTTTGGGTAATTCACGCAAAAATAGTAAAAATTCCCCGCATAACAAAAAAGTGCCGAGCAAAACCCGACACTCTGATGTTTTTTGTTTGAATTTATTTGATGCGATTACCGTTTTTATCAACATTAAACCATTCACCGTTTAATAAAACTCTCGCTTTCCCTTCAGTAAAAATATACGAACTAGCATACTCCAAAGGAATAACTTCTTTGCCTGTTTTATCTACAAAACCAGATTTACCATTTAATATAACACCCGCCAAACCTTCGTTGAAAAACGCAGCAAAATCATACTTAAACGAAATCGTCTCTCTGCCTATTTTATCTACAAATCCATATTTACCATTAAATCTAACACTCGCTAAACCTTCTGTAAAACTCAAAGCATCGTCATATTTCAAAGGAATAATCTCCTTGCCTGTCTTATCTATAAAACCTCTTTTACCATTTAATTCAACCATTGCCAAGCCTTCGCTGAAATAATCAACATAATCATACTTTAAGGGGACAACCATGTCACCTGTAGATCTTAGCTTGAACCCACATTTGCTTCCCTCCTTAAAATTCACAAATTCATCATCAACCAAACTAAGCAGTAATTTTTCTCTATCAGTTTTTTCAACCTCTACTTGTTTTTCTTCCTCAAATTGGGATTGTTCAGCATCTTTCTGCTCCTCAAATTCCGCTTTTAAGCGACTCCCATTATCTACACCATTATTTAGAGGACACCCAAATTTCTCTTGTAACATACCGAACATTATTTACTAAAATTAAAATGGTCTATTGGCAAATTTACAAAAACTTATTCACTTTCGCCAAGAATGGCGAGGCTTTTTTATAATAAATGTATAAGATTTGCTCCACCACCCAGAGCCACCGCACGCATTATAAGACAAAATGATAGCAATATAAATTTTTAATATAATTATCCTATTGACAAATTCAAAAATACTCCTATCTTTGCATTAGGAAAATGAAACAAAATTATAAACCATAAAACTAACAATATTATGAGCATCAAAGGTACAGCAACAGAGAAGAATCTCTTGAAGTCATTCGCAGGCGAGAGCCAGGCACGCAACCGCTACACTTTCTTCGCAAGCGTAGCAAAGAAGGAGGGTTTTGAGCAGATTGCAGGAGTATTTGCAGAGACAGCAGATCAGGAGAAAGAGCACGCAAAGAAGTTCTTTAAGTACTTGGAGGGTGGTGATTTGGAGATCACAGCCACATATCCCGCTGGTAAGATTGGTACAACATCAGAAAACCTCTTGGCTGCCGCTATGGGCGAGCACGAGGAGTGGGAGGTACTCTACGCAGAGTTCGCACAGGTGGCTGACGAGGAGGGTTTCCCAGAGATCGCAGAGACTTTCCGTCAGATTGCAAAGGTTGAGGCAGAGCACGAGCGCCGTTACCTCAAGTTGTTGGAGCGCGTGACCGACGGCACAGTATTCATCCGCGACAACGAGATTTGGTGGCAGTGCCGCAACTGCGGTTATGTACTCCTGGCAAAGGAGGCTCCTATCAAGTGTCCTGCTTGCGCTCACGCACAGGCTTACTTCGAGCCAAAGAAGGAGAACTATTAATAGTCACTTCATAAAAGATGCTGCCGATTCCAGTGGAGTCGGCAGTTTTTGTTTCTATGGTGCAACAGATTATTTCGCAGAGAGCAACTTTTCGGTGTCGGTCATAAAGGTGCGGTACGCCTCACGCGCCTCGCCACCCATTCGTAGAGTATCGCCAACAGCAGGGGGCAGAAGGGTATATTTCGGGCGGCTGACCCACACGGGAGTGTAGCCGAGGTAATACTTTAACTCACCAGCACTATCCTCCTCAATATCAATGGTTACAATCAGTCCGCCATCGGTATATCTCTTACTCTGGTTTGATACAAAATTACCCAACGAATAGACCACGATTTTTCCCTCGGCGTCAATCTCATAAGGCTGCACAACATGGGGGTGCGAGCCTATGATTATATCCACGCCATTACGCTTCATAAACTCCGCCACGCGGCGCTGGTCGCGGTTAGGTTTGCGCTCATACTCGTTACCCCAATGGACAAACGCCACCACACAATCGACCTTGTCGCGCTCAATCTGCGCCAGTTCACGCCCGATAAATAGGGTGTCAAGAGGGTTTACAACAACGCCCTTCGGTACGGGAATACCATTCGTTCCGTAGGTGTAATTCACCATCGCAAGGCGCACATCACCCGCACGCATATAGCGCACGCTGCCCGCCGCATAGTCCACACTATCACGAAAAACACCCATCCGCACAATGCCGCAAGAGTCCAGAATATCCGCCGTAGCACGCACTCCCTCAGCACCTCTGTCGAGGCAATGGTTATTCGCCAGCAGAGCCACATCCACGCCCATATCGACCATAGCATCCGCCAACTCGGCAGGTGAACAGAAGCAAGGATAGCCAGAGTAAGAGCCGCCACGCGAGAGGGTAGTTTCAAGGTTCACAACCGCCAAATCGGCATTACGGAAATATGGCGCAACATAACGGAACGACTCCGAGAAGTCGTAACTGCCATCCGCCTGACGCGCCGCCGTGAGTTGCGGAGTGTGCTGCATAAGGTCGCCCGCAACAACAATCCTCGCCCGCCTGGGAGGGCGCACAACCTGCGGCTGTCCCTCGCACAAGTCGCGCTCAAGGACATAGTGTAGCGGCAAAAACGCTGCCGCAAGCATCAGCAGTATGGCAAAAAGATTTTTCACAATCCCAAAAGTAACAAAAATTCGCCACACACGCAACCAAAAAAGAGGCTGTGCGACCAAAAAGTCGCAACAACCTCCCCAAACCGAGCCTCAAGAGCCGTTAAAAGTTGTACTGCACCATCACGCTCACGCGATTTGCATCGCCCTTCAAGCCACTCATATCCTTTCTGCCACCGTGCAGATACTCAGCCGCAAGCGTACAGTTGTCGGTGAGTTTATAAAACACATTACCGAAGATATATGTGCCTCGGCGATACTCATCAGGCGAGTAGTAGCCATTCTTCTGCTGAACGCGAGCCACCGAGTAACCACCCGACACCCAGAAGCGTTCTGGGATGATATCCACCTGTGCCGAACCCTGAACAGCCCACATAGGC
>JAFZFR010000039.1 GCA_017555805.1 Alistipes sp.
CCGACTTGCACAGCAAGGCGATGGGGATCCTCCCGAAAATTGTACCGCAATACATCTATTGAGTGGAGGATTACCTTCGCCACCCTTTGGGTGTCGGGTAATGACATAACTATAATACTGCAACACTAATGTATATAATTCTGTTTTCTTTTATACTATATTATCTTCGTCGGTGAACCAATTTTTGAATTTTGAATTTTGAATTCTTCTACTCTTACCTTCCCTCACTTGCAATAACTACACCATATATTATTACGCGCTTACGAAATTCCAATCCCCACCACTCGGCAGGGAGGCTCTTTGATTGTGTGAATTTACTTTTTATATAGATTGAATATAATATTTTCTATATGTTTCTTATAAAACAATGTCCTGCGAGTGTTGTTTGTTTGGAAAATAATTTCTAATTTTGTTGTGCCGTGGGAGTTGTACCCTCGGCGAACATATAGAAAGTGTTTTCGCAGTCCTAATCTGAAAATGTGGAAGTTTTCTTGACAACAGGGCGACGAACAGCACTCATTTCTTGTATTAGTATGGGAACATTGGCATATTCTGTGCCCGTGCCTCACGCTGTACAGGTGTGGGGCATTGTATCGTTTATTGTTGTCATAGGTCTTTCCACAACCTTCAGATTAATAAACGGAAATCATCTCCACACTTTCTTTTTTTACAACCCACCGCATAGGAGATGCTACGGTAAAAAACTTATTTTATATGAAAAAACTTTTATTCTCGGCGATGTTGGTTGCTACAGCCTTAACATTCGCATCTTGTGGTGGCAAAACTACAGGTCCTGCAAATGAAGTATTGTCTAAAAAAGCATTCTCTGCTGCGATTGCGAAGTATGCAGATGTTGGTGATTTCAATGATGGTGTTGCCATAGTAAAAGTTGAGGATGGTTGGCGTAATAAGAGCGGCGTGATTAACAACAAAGGCGAGGAGATTGTTGCTTGTAATTACACTTGGATAAATCCAAGTTCTTGTGGAATGATGCTTTTTAGAGATGAAAATGGCTTAGGCTTTGTGAACACCAAAGGAGAGGTAATGGTAGCATCAGGAAAATATGACGATGCAGAGGACTTTTCTGATAATTTGGCGTGTGTGAAAAAGGACGGCAAGGCAGGTTATATTGATGTGAAGGGCTCTGAGGTAATTCCTTGTTCTTTTGAGAGGGCTTATCCTTTTGCAGAGGGTTTGGCTTTGGTGAGAAAAAACGATAAATATGGCTATATTAATACCAAGGCTGAATTTGTAGTTGCACCTGCTTACGATGATGGCTATCATTTTGCTTGCGGTGTTGCTATTGTCGAGAAAGGTAGCAAAGAGTATGTTATTGACAAAGAGGGTACTGTGGTATTCTCGCTTGATGGCAATAAAAGCGCGTTTTTGGAAGAGCAGTTTTCAGACAACCTAATCCCTGTTATTAAGGAGCAAGGTAGAAAGATGGTTGTAGGATATATGAATACAACTGGTGAAGAGATTATCCCATTTGAGTATCAGTATGGTTTGGGTTTTGAAGATGGCAATGCTGTTGTAATGAAAGACAACAAGGTATATAATATTAATACCAAAGGTGAAATTTTAGGTGAAGTATCTTCTTCTGAAATTCTTATAGATTTCCTTGATGACGCACAGTATTACATTGATTTGACATCTAAGGTTTTGATTGACTTGTTGGGAGAGGATGTTTACGAAGATGAGTGGGATGATTAATTTAATCTCATATTAAAAAGAAAGTGGCGCAATTTTAACTGCGCCACTTTCTTTTTTCTTAAGTCTCCCACCCCGTGAGGTCGAAGCCCTCTTCGACTTCGGTGCAGCGGGCGGGGGTGCCGTTTTCGATGCGCGACATCGCCATCACGATGGGCACCATCACCCGTCGCGAGCGGGTGTCGAGAGGCTCGTCGGGGGTCAGCCCAGTCCACTCCACGATGGAGGCGATGTACGCCTCGGTGTGGTTCTCGCTGGGCGGTGCGTAGCGCGAAATCATCCCTCGCAGGGTGTCAAGCCCGTAGCGCACGCGGTAGGTGTCGAGCAGGATGAACATCGCGCGGTAGCCCCACGCCATCGACTCAAACTGCTTGAAATCAGCGTCTTGCGATGGTTGTACCTCGCCCCGATAGAATACCCTCGAGTGGCGTATGTTGCCTGGGTTACAGTTCCTTATTCCTCGGCTCACGATACACCTCCTCTCTCAATTTCGCCCCCACCCAGCGCCGCAGATAGTCGAGCATCGGCGCATCGCTTATGCGGCAGGCATTTTCCAGAAATGACCACATCTCAACACCGCAGACAAACCCCGCAAAGAGTTTCGTGAGGTTCAGGTGCATAAAGTCAAGCATCTCGGTATCAATCAGATATGCCATACACAGGGCAATAATCGTAAGCCCCAGTTTCTGCGCCGTGTGCCACGCCTGGGCGCTGGTGAACCACCACTCGCGACCCTCCCTCCGCGCCTCGGCACGCGAGGCGAGTACGCCCGTCAGAAAGTCGAACGAGATGAAGCCCACCACGCACCACACCAGCGGCACTACGGGCGAGAACAAGGCCGCCAGCGCCGCCACACATCCGTTAAAATATCTGCACAAAGCCTCCATCGCAACTCACTCTGTTTAAGATGTTTGAGCGGCTATCGTACTCCTTGTGCTCGCTCTTGTGTGCCTCGAGATATGCCGACAACTGCTTCAGCGCGGCTCGCGCACGCTCCTTTACTGCTCGCTGCACCTCCGCTCGCAGAGCCTCGTCGGCGGCACGCTGGGTCGAGGTGCTCACAACGGACAATCCCAACTGACCCGTCGCGCCGTTCAGTCGCGGCTGCACCAACAATCGCGTGTAGAGGGCTATGGCTGGGGCGAGGTAGTCATTTTTGAGTGCGGGGTACTTTCCCGCCGCCACCGCCTGCAACAGAGGCTCGCCCACTACGGGTGTCACCCATCGTGCCGTTGCCACCGCGATGTCAGCCTCGGCAATGGTGTCGGGCGCGATGTAGGCGCCGTCGGAGAAGGCAATCTGCACCACCTCCGACGATGATAAAATGTTATCTCTCATAGCGTTATCCAATTTTCGTTACATTATACTTCGTAATCTGCGACAGGAACGCCTGCTGTTCGGGGTCGTCGGGGTCGTACTCCAGACCATCCGCCTTGCGCGCCTCCCACACCTTCATATATATAGGCTTCGAGCGTGTCGGCGGGCAGTTCACGATGGCGAGCGACGAGGTGTCGATGCCCACCACCTCACGCATAATGCGCTTTATTGGGGCGAGCAGCACCTCCTGCTCGGCGAGGATTACGGTGTTCAGTGCCACCTCATACTCGTGCAGGATGCGCTCGGCGCTGAAGCCCGACGAGTAGTCCAGACCGCTCAACGAGCGGAACCACGAGTGGGCAATCACGATGTCGCTCGTCGCCTGGTCGTGCAGGTCGCTCCAGTCGCCGTCGTTGTTCGAGCCGATGGGTATGAAGCGCGAGTTATCGTGCTCGCTGCCCTCCTTGATGACGAACATCACCTGCCCTGGCTGACCCGCGAACTTGCGCTGTGCGGTATCGACGATGCGCTCTGCCTCCTCCTCGCTGCCAACGGCGGCGTCGAGCATCATCACGCCCGAGAGTTGGAATGAGTTTTCCAGTCGCGAGATGTTCCAACAATCTGTCTTATAGGCGATTGCCGACACACCCATACCCGCGATGTACTTCGGTACGCCATAGTGCGAAAACATCGGCTCATACTCCTTGTAGTGCACCACAGCACGCAACGAGCCATCCTCCTGCTTCTCAAACGAGGGGTACAACGGCAGCGTTCTTGCCTCGGCGGGGCGGTACTGGGTCCAGTCGTGGTGGAGGATGATGTGCTTGCCATCACGCGCCAGACGGCAGCGCGACGCATCCTGATGGTAGAGCGAGAGGAACGAGCGCTCCTCGTCGGTCACAATCTCCAGAAAGGCATTTCCCATCAGCGCCTTGTCGAAGGCCAGCCTTGCCACCACCTCACGCAGCGACTCGCTCTCGCCATTGGCTCGCTCCACAAGACTCTTCAGCAGGGGCTGCTGGTCATCGTAGGAGAAGCCCTTGCCGGTGATGTAGTCCGCCTTGTCGTTGATGATACGGCGGTGGGTAGTCGAGCGGCGCGACATCAGCGAGAGCGCATAGGGCATCATATTATCGTCGCCCCAGCGCCAGAACTTCTCGTCGCTGACCACCTTCGGCGAGATGGCAAACAGCGGCTCGGGCGTCTTGTTACCCACCGCGACAAGGCTCTTGGTTAGTGTTTTTTCCATTACATTTTTTCTTGTTTTTAGAGAAATTATCAGATAAAGAAAAAAAACCGTCATTCCCCATTTTCACATCTCGTAACATTTGTAAAGGAGATTAGGGTTTAAGTGAAAATGATGGGAATCTACATTTGTGAATATTGCTTTTGCAAAATAGAATGGCAATAATGATTTTATTTTCTATAACTATATAATTTCCAATAAATTAAACAATCGCCGACCGCGTATCCTTCGACACCAGGGTCAGCCTTACCTGCGGCGAAGAGTTGGGGCGTGTGCCCGAGCGGAAGTCGAGACTCTCCAGTCGCAACGCCTGCTCCAGGGCGAAGCGCTCGCTCCAGCCCACCACAATATGCTCGTCGGTGGCGAGCCGCACCTCGGCAACCACCCCCTCGGCGGCACAGCGGGCGAGGAAATCATCCCCAAACCACGCCGCCGCACGATGGTGGTCAGAGCAGAGGGTGAGCGTGTGTTGCACGCTCACCAGTCCCTCCACCGAGCAAATCTTCTCCTCATAGAGCGAGCCATCGTCCTCCAACTCAACCTCCACCGCCTCGCCCTGCAAGACCTCCTCCAGCGAGGTCGCCGTGCCGAGCGTGTAGAGTCGTGCCGCGAGGACACCGCCTATGGGCTTGTATCTCTTCTCGGTCATAATCTGCTCATTTTATGAGGTTTAGACTGTCGCCGCGTTGATGCCCGCGCAGACCAACTCCTCGTCCAGAATCTCGCAACCGATAGCGAACACTGCTCGCTGGCGGTTCTCCATCTCGTCGGGGTTGTACCACATACGCACCTCCGAGCCTGGGCTGTCGGCAGTGTTCACCGCCATCACGAGGTTGCGGCGGTCGGTGAAGATGATGAAGTCCTGCGAGAGGTTAGAATCGCCGATGGCTGGGTCGAGGTTAATCTCGATGAGCGGGAAGCCGCGGAACATCAACTGCTTACGGCCATACTGGTTGTCGTTGTAGGTTGCAGTGCCGTAGTTGTTGTCCAGGTGCGCCTCATAGAGGTGGTAGATGCTTGGCGAGACGAAGAATGCCACCTGACCCTCGTCAAACAAGCCCTTGAGGCGTGGGCTGGCGTTGCGGATGAGGTTATCCATCACTGTCGCCACCGAGTAGTCGCCAAGTTCGGTCTCAAGGTCAGAAATCGAGTAGTGGAGCTGGTCGGCCTTCACGCGCTCGTTGATGATCTTGAGCAAGCCGTCGAAACTCTTGTAGCCAGTGTGATACTTGCCGCTGGTGTCACCCAACCAGAGGTTCATACGGATGCTGTCGGCGATGGCGCGGCGGAACAACTCGGTCTCGGCACGCTCCAACTCTGTGCCCGAGAGGTCCTCCATATTGACCTCTGGCGAGGCTGTAATCAACTCGAAGATAGTCGAGAAGTAGTCGCTTGCCGAGAAGGCATTTTCCGCCTTCACGCGGGTCATCGGGATGGTCTTCTGGTAGTGGGTGGTCTTGACGCCGCCGCTCCACGATGGGTTCTCATCAAACGACGAGAGGACATTGCCCGTACGATCCCACATCTGCACCACCGTAGGCATAGGCATATTGTAGAGAATGCGGATGCCGAGCGACTCGGCTGATGGGCCCGAAAGCAATGGGCGGAAGAAGATTGTCTCAAGTTCGTGACCTGTGTAGTTCTTTGGGTTTACAATAATGTTAGACATAGTTTTTTAAGTGTTAAAGGGTTAAAAATTAAGTTGTTGCAGAGGTGTGTTTCGCCCAAGTTTGATTGCAAAGTCAAGTAATTTGTTACCTCGAAAGCACCCTCCGCGGGTTGTTTTTCTTGGGTTTTTGTTTGTGTTTTTCTTTGGTTTAATGCGAGTTTATCTTCGGTGGCAGAGGGCGGTAGCGAGTTTTACTCGCTATGCCACCGAAGATACGCCTCTAAAGAGGCGAGTTTTGTCGCAAAAAAGTAAATTTTGAATTTTGAATTTCCAGAGGTTATCGACTAAACGCCTTCACATCGTCGCTATACGCACGCTCGTTGGTACGCATATTTGGTGCGGTGTGCGAGGGGTCCTCTACGGGCTTTGTGGTTGTGGCGGAGTATCGGCGCTGACCCTCATCAAACGCCACCTTCGAGCGGCGAGCCGCCTGCACCTGCGCCAGCGGAGATGCCATTGCGTGTACCTGCGAAGCCGTAGCCGATGGCTGCTCCTCCGTAGCGGTAGCCGTATCAGCACTCGAAGAAGCCTCCTCCGAAACAGAAGAAGTCTCCTCCTCCAAGGCGCTCTCCTCTCGCTCGGCACGCTTCTCCTCGCGTCGCTCACGCAGTCGCTCCATCCACTGCTCCCAGCGGTAGGCGAAGCGCTCAAAGATGTAGCGCAGTAACTCGCCCGCCGCCACATTCAGCGCCTTCTTGACCTCTTGAGGGAGTGGTGGCGCAGCCGCCGCAGGCTCTGCCGCCAACGGGTCAGCCTCCAAAGGAGCATCCTCCTCCGTAGCCTCACCCGAAGCGCCCGCAGCCGCAACCTCACCCGCAGCAGCCATCGCCACTGGAAGCACCTCCTTAAACTTCTCCTCCTCGTGAGCATCCTCTGCCGCCTCGACCCCCACTGCCGCGGCGCTATCGAAGATGCGGTCGGCAAGCCCCAGCGAAACGGTCTCCTCGGCTGTGAGCCAGCGACCCTCGCCGTTGTTCTCCGCCATCAGGTCGGCATACGCCTCGGCACTCTCGCCCCCGTGCAGGGCATAGAGTTGCGCCAGTCGCTCATCGGTCTTGTGGAGCAGGTCGGCACGCGCCTCCAGCGAGAGCGCATTACCCTCGATGGCGCACATCGAGCGGTGTATCAGGTACATAGCGTTGCTCGAAATCTCTCTCGCACCCTTGTCGGCAGCCTGCGCGATGATGGTCGCCGCCGATGCTGTGTAGCCGTAGCAGCGCGTTGTGATGTGGGCGTCGAGCGCTCGCAGAGCATCGTAAATCAGCAGCGCATCGTTCACATCGCCACCCGTCGAGCGGATGTTCACCACCACCCTCTGCGCCGCTACCTCGGCTATGCGCTCCACCTCGCGACGGAACGCCTCGTAGGTGGCAATGCCCGAAGATGCCGAGCCCTCGCCTCGCTCGATGCCGATTGTGCCCTCGATGTCGATGAAGCAGGTCTGCGATGAGTTGTTAATTGTGATTTTTGTTTGCATAAATTGTTGTTGGTTAATAGGTTAATCATTTGTTTGTCTTATGAGACGACACACCGCGCTGTGGCTCTTGGCATCATAGCCCTCCACCGCCTCAAGCCAATATTTAGCCCTCTGACCAGCCACCTTTAGCACGAATGTAGAGCGTAGGTTTGCCCCTCCGCCACTCCACTCGCCCAGCCTCTGCAACTCGTCGGGCATCAGTCGCAGCGTGAGTCGCACTCGGCGTCGGCGCGATGTCTGCTCCACCTGCTCGTCGTAGTGTCGGTGCAGACCCTCCACGCCATCTCTATCCTCGAAGCAGAGGGTGAACTCCCCAGCCGCGTGGAACGCCGCAAATGGGTACTCCGCGCCATAGGAAGGGAAGCCCCAACGCTCCCCCGCGGGCAGGGCACGCATACCCTCGTATCGCACCACGCGAGCCTCCACCTTCGCCACCTCGTCGGCGTCGCGGTCACCCACCTGCATCACCTGTGCCGAGGGGGCGGAGGCGTGGGGTGCGGTGTTGAGCGTGGGCGTGAAGAGCGGGTTGTACTTTCTTCGCTCGCCACGCGTTGTTATGCGCGAGTCAATCTCGGCGCTCCACTCTCCCAGCGGGCTCTCGGCAGAGTAGTTGAAGCGCTCCACAGCACCATCGCCCTCGGTGCGGTAGGCAAGCGTCAGGCGCTCCTTCTCATCCAGAGCAATATCCTCTACCTCAATGGGTTGCGAGAGGTCCACGCGGTCACTCAAGTCCCACTCCTCGCCACTGTAAAACTCATCTCGCGGCACCATATAGACCTTGCGCGAGGACTCATCGGTAAAGATGCGGAGGTTGTACATCTGCTGCACCGCCTCGACCACATCGATGAGTTGTGCATCGTGCGCCGCCACATCCGCAAAGGTCAGTTTCGACCCCAGTGCGGGCGTTGCCGAGAATACGGGGCGCATACGGCACTCCGCCGAGAGTTGCACTCGCTGACCCTCCTGGGCGCCGTGCAGATAGAGGTGGTTGAACGACTTGCCCGTCGCTGGCGATACCCACTCGGGCGGTGTGCGGAGGGTCATCTCTACGGTGGTCTGCCCCGTAAAGCCGATGTGACCCTCATAGACAGCCCAGTCGCCCGTGTAGGTCGAGGTCGAGCCGTTGGCGTTGATGGCAAGCAGCACGCAGGTCATCTTGTCGGCGCTGACGAGTGGCGTTGTGAAGGTAAACTCCCCCTCGACCTGATTGCTCACCACCGTATGTGACGAGCCGTGGTAGCAGGTCAGGCGGTAGCGCGTGCCCTCCTTGTGGTCAAAGACCTTGCATCGGTACTGCATATTTGGTTGCAGCGCCTCGCGCTTGTCGGGGAATGGGTTTGCCACGCGGAACTCCATATCGCACCCCTCGCCCAGATAGATTGCATCAAAACACTTCAACCTCTCGCGCGATGAGAGCACATAGTCGGTGGTGTACTTCAGGTAGAGTTCAAAGCCTACGGTCACGCCCGTCGCGGGCTTATAGACTAATCCCTTGTCGCTCAATGTGAGGCAGTTATTGTTGTTGTACAACTCCTCGCCCTCGGTTGTCGTTACCACCGCGCCAAGCGACGATGTGAGCACCAGCGGCGAGAGCCACGCGCGACCCATACCGTCCGCCACGCACTCCGCCGTAGTGTCGCGCCCCGCCTCGAAACCAGCGAACGAGCGCAATCGTGTGAGCGACTCTCCGCCCACCTCGGCATACTTGCCACTCATCATCAGGCTCTTGAGTTTCTTGCTCGCCACCCAGTCGCCCGCCAGCGTGTAGCCGCTCCTCTCCACAGCCTCGCGCAGCAGCCTCTCGATGGAGATGAAGGGGTAGTAGTCGCCAACGGTCATCACTCGCTGCGGCGGGTAGAGGCTCTTCTCATCGTAGGGCACGCGGTAGTCATCATAGACCACTGGCAGATACTTTACCGGCAGTGGCGCAATCCAACTCGAGAGGATGGTCGCTCCGTTCAGTGTCGCCGAGTAGTTGCTGATGGCCTCCTTCAGTGGCGTGAGCGAGGCATTTTCCACCCACTCACTACCGCCCGAGCGCAGACGCAGAATGTAACTCAACCTACCCTCGCGATGCTCAATCTTCTTGAGGTGCACCACGCCCCGCATCAACTCCACGCCATCGACCCTCACCGCCGCCTCGTGGTGCTCTTTATTGAAGCGCTCGCCGCAGCAGGGGTCATTCGCATAGCACATCAGGGCATCGTTTCTGGGTGTCGAGGGGATTGCGATTTCGACGCTTCGACCCTCTCGCTGACGGCTGATGTCGGCCATCTGGGCGGTGTCGAGGGTGAAGATTTCGCGTGGCAGAGCCTCGCCCTCCCACACATCACAGCGCTTGCCGTCAAGGATAATCTCTACCATAGTCTCACGCCCTCCTCGGCTGCTCGGATGTCAAGTTCAACCATACCCATCTCGCCACACTTCGCCGCCATCACGCGCTCGGTGAGCAGGTCAATGCGCTGTGGCACACCGCCCTCCACCAACCAGAGGTGCTTCGCCGCGAGTATCTCCGCCAGCGCCTCAATCTGTGCCTGTGGCTCGTATGCCGAGAGGAGTTTAAGTTCATTTTCGCACTCAAGAGATGATGCCTCCTTGCCCCAGATGGACTCCATACACTTTCGCGCCGACTTCACCAGCACGCTCTTTCTCAACGGGAAGGTGTAGAGTTCTGCGGCGAGGTGTCGGTTGAGCCACGCCACGCGGCGAGCACCGCGCAGATTGGGCTTGATGTCGTAGTGCACCACGCACTCCGTCTCGCCATTCGCCCTGACACTCACGCGCATCTCGGCAGGGATGTTCATAAAGTCAAGAGGTGTTACCGCCACCGCCTGAACGCCCTCGCCCGCGGGGGTGATTGTGAGTGTCTCGTTGCCCTTGCCGAAGGCCTCCACCACGACCTCGACCGCAACCCCTGGCTGGGCAAACCAGGTGATGATGTCGAACTCGTCGCACGCCATCGTGCGCTGCCCAATCTGCGTCATAAGGCTATGGAACGGCTTTTCGCGGTCAATCTTCGCAGCAATGAAGGTGCGAGTCGCGCTCTCTGTGCCCTCCACTGCAACCTTGACTTTCACGCTCTGCTGGGGGTCAATCGCGCCGCTCTGCTCGACCTTGCTGGGGAGTGTTGGGCGCACCCTGCGCTCAAGGTAAGGGGCAATATCGACCTCGCCCGCGCTGATGCCGTAGAGTCGCTTGAGGGCGATGACCTCGTTGGTGGTGGCATCAATAATCTGCACCTCGACATCGTGCGCGGCAGACTCTGTGTCGAAGGCATAGGTTAGGCTCTCCCGAAATGAGGAATACGCCTCGGGAATAGTTGTAAATTTCATATTTTCAAAGGATTAAGTTTTTCTTTTCTTCTTTTTAGGTCACCCTGCGGGAGGGTTTTGTCAGGTTGTTTTTCGGTAAAAATAAACGGAATTATATAGTTTTGTATTGTTATCAAATCGTCATCCCCCGACTTGCACAGCAAGGCGATGGGGATCCTCCCGTAAATTCGCGGCAATGCTTTTATTGCCTGGAGGATTACCTTCGCCACCCTTTGGGTGTCGGGTAATGACATAATTATAATACTACAACACTAAAGTATATAATTCAGAAAATAATTTTCGGTTGCAGGGGCAGGCGCAACGCCCGTTTTGCATTTAGTTTGAGGGTAAATCTATCTTCGGTGGCAGGGGGCGGTAGCGAGTTTCACTCGCTATGCCACCGAAGATACAGCCGCACGCGGCTGAACTAATTTTGCACCTTGAATTTATCTTCGGGGGCTGGTGGGGGTGACGCGCAACAGCGCGTTACGCCTCCGAAGATGCGCCTCGCCACGAGGCGCGAGTGTCATTATCCTAATTCCACCAAACTAATAATAAGTCACCACCTCCGCCGTTGCGGTTGCCGAGATTTCGCCCAGCGCGGTGAGCGATGCGATGTTGCACTTGATTTTCAGGTTTTCGATGGCGATGATCCTCTCGGCGCGCGACAGCGACGAGAAAATCTCCACCAGGTCGCTCTCGAGCATCTCCCACGCCGCCTCACGCTCGGCCGGCGGTAACTTCGCCCCCTCTGTAAGGGCGTGCAGCGTCACTGAATAGGTTATTTTTCCGTGCGTGCGTCCCTCCTTCGAGTGGAATTTCGGCGGTGCGAGCCAGAGGGCTGGCAGTCGCTTTACGCCCTGCGCCAGATAGCGCTCCTCGTCGGCGTAAAATGCATAGTCATAGTCAGTTGCGATTGCTTGCAGCGAGTCGATGATTGATTTTCTGCTCATAATTTCAGGTGTGTTAAGGGTTGGGCGCTGCTTGCGGCAGCACCTGTTGATAAGGTGTTAGTGTTGTGTTGAAAAAGTGTTGAAGGGTGTTTGAAACTCATCGCCACAATGGTGGCAACTCGCTCTCATTAAGAGGGTTTGCACCTCCGCACGCGACTGTTGATAACTGCCATCACGCGCCGAGTCGAACTGTTGAAAACGATAATCTTCATCATCATTTCGGTTTGGGTTTAGAAATTGAACTTTTGTTGTTTTTCGGTTGTCAATCGGGACTGAAATTCCAAATTACTCTGCTTCATAAGGCTGATTTCGACCCTGAAATGGGGTCTTTGTGCCCGAATGACACTGCAAATATAATACACGAAAAGTCGTTTATCAAGTATTTGAACCATAAAAATTCAATTATTTATTAAAATTTTGTACCGCTATTTTGCACCACCCACATTTTCAGCAACTTGCAAAAATCAATATTTTTAACTTTTTTACGGCTTTCGGCGCATCACTCGCCGCAATTCGGTGCGGACGGAGAAGAAACGCGCCCATTTCGCAACAATCTGCCGCCAAAGCGAAGGAAAATCAGATTATATTACTATCTTTGCAAGTTGTATGCGCACGCGCCGCGCGCAAATGCTCGCACACGCACATAGTGAGCGCGGGTGAAAGGGCGAGAGAGGAGGCGAGGATGCTTGAGAAAAGGCGCGCAAAAATGGAGCGAGGAGCGGAACGCGAGAGAGGGGCGAGAAAGGGATAACGAGAGAGCAATAAAAAGAGCGAGATTGCGAGAACAGGGCGCAAGAGAGACGATAAAAAGAGCGCCCGATGCAAGTGAGGCAGAAAAATATTAGCCGCAGGCGAAACAAGCCACCCAAAAGAAAAGCGCACCCAAAAGAAGAGCGCACCCAAAAGAAAAGCGCACCCAAAAGAAGAGCGCAACCGAAAAATGGAAAGAAAATGTTAGAAAAATTAGCAAAACAGACAGCGATATATGGCATCAGCACGATTGTGGTGAGGTTCTTGAGTTACCTGCTCACCATCATCTACACCCGCCAGTTTGGTCAGGAGGCCTACGGCATCGTCACCGATGTCTATGCCCTCATCCCCTTTGCGTTGGTGCTGCTCTCGATGGGTATGGAGTCGAGTTACTTCCGCTTCTCGGCAAAGGCGGAGGCAGAGGGCGGAACGGCCGACGAGATTAACGCCCGCAAGCGTCATCTCTTCGCTACGACCTGGGGCGCTACGCTGCTCACCTCGTCGTTGTTCTTCCTTGTTGTGGTGCTCTGCCTGAAGGATGTCACACGCCTGATGGGCGAGGCCTACCACGGTCACTCGGAGTATATCCTGATGGTCGCCGCCATCATCCTGTTCGATGTCGCTGCGATGATACCCTTCTCGCGCTTGCGTGAGCAGGGCAAGGCACTGAAGTTCGTTGCGCTGAAGGCGTGCAATGTAGTTATAAATGTGGGACTTAACCTCGGTCTGCTGGCCGCGGGAATGTTCGAGGGCGAGTTCGGCGTGGGCTGGGTCTTTGTGACCAACCTCATTGCGAGCGTCGCCACCCTGCTGATGATTTTGCCATCCACCGAGCGCGTCATACCACGCATCGACCGCCGTCAGTTGCGACAGATTTTAGTCTATTCGATGCCGCTGCTCATTGGTGGTATCGCGGGCACAGCCAACGAGTTTATCGACCGCCAAATGATTAAGAACATCATCCCCGATGACGCTATGGCGCAACTGGGAGTCTATGGCGCGATATGCAAGATTGCCGTTGTGATGACCCTCTTCACGCAGATGTACCGCATCGCCGCCGAGCCATTCTTCCTCTCGAACTTCACCAAGGAGCAGTTCGTCGAGTCTAACGCCGCGGCGCTGAAATACTATGTGATGATTTCGATGATGATATTCCTCGGCATAGCACTCTTCAGGGATTTGTTTGCCCTGATTGTGGGTCGCGAGTTCCGCGAGGGTATCTTCATCCTGCCCGTCATTCTGGGCGGTAATGTCTTGGCGGGCGTCTGGCTCAACCTCTCGTTCTGGTATAAGCGTGAGGAGAAGACCCGCTTCGCCATCTATGTCACCTTCATCGGTCTGGCGTTCACCATCGCGATGAACATCCTGCTGCTCCCCCGCTGGGGCTACTACGGAGCGGCCTGGGCACGCCTTATCGCCGAGGCGGCTATGGTGGGCGTGAGCTACTACCTCAACCGCCGTTACTTCCCTACGCCCTACAATGTGGGTCGAATGGTGGAGTATGTCGTGCTGGCGCTGGCGCTGTTCTTCTTTAGCGAGTGGATGCTCACCTTGCTGGGCAAGGGCGTGGCTATGTGGGGCATCAATGCGGTGCTGTTTATGGGCTATGCAGCCTATGCCGTATGGCGCGAGAAGATTGACCTGAAGGCTATGGCATTGTCAGTTGTAAAGAGAAGATAACCCGATTTTGGGCTGAGAAAAAGTAACAGAAGAAAACTATTAAACGATATGAAAGTAAAGATTGTAAACCATTCGCGCTTTGCGCTTCCCGAGTACCAGACCCCTTTGTCGGCTGGTCTTGATATCCGTGCTAACCTCGACGAGAGCATCACCCTCCACCCGCTGGAGCGCGCCCTTGTGCCAACGGGTTTGTATGTAGAGTTGCCCGAGGGTCACGAGATGCAGATTCGCCCACGCAGCGGCTTGGCAGCCAAGTACGGCATCACCGTACTTAACTCACCAGGCACCATCGACGCCGACTATCGTGGCGAGATTAAGGTTATCCTTGTGAACTTGAGCAACGACCCATTCATCATCGAGCCAGGCGAGCGCATCGCCCAGATGATTGTGGCACGCTACGAGCAGATTGAGTGGGAGAGCGTCGATTCATTGAGCGACACCTCACGCGGCGCTGGCGGCTTCGGCTCAACGGGAAAGTAATAAAACGGAAAGGCTTGTCATCTGAAGAATTCTCTTCGGTGGCGGGCGGGGGTGACGCGCAAAGCGCGTTACGCCACCGAAGATAAATGTTGAGAATAAGGAAATAATAAATTCCGTCATTCCCCATTTCCGAATCTTGTAACTTATGCAAAATCGGTCAGGGTGCAATCGGAAATGAAGGGAATCTACCTTTGGAAAACTTCGGTTGAAAAAGGAAACAGTAAAACGACAAACAAAATGAAACGACTAATAATCCTCCTTGTTGCCTGCCTTGCCTTTGCGTGTGGCAAGCCCACCAATGAGGGGTCGATGGTGAAGTTCACCACCACTATGGGCGACATCACAGTGCGCTTGAGCGACCTCACGCCCGCGCACCGCGACAACTTTCTGCAACTCACCGACGAGGGTTACTTCGATGGTCTGTTGTTCCACCGCGTGATAGGCAACTTTATGATTCAGGGCGGTGACCCACGCACCCGCGACATCTCGGGTCGTGAGTTCGATGCCGAGGGCGAGGAGACGGGCAACCCCCGCTACTGGGAGCAGATTCCCGCCGAGATATGTTTCCCTCAACTCTACCACCGCCGTGGCGCATTGGCGGCGGCGCGTGAGGGTGACGGCGTGAACCCCGAGCGCAAGTCATCGCGCACCCAGTTCTACATCGTCTGGGGTCGCACCTTCGATGCCCAGCAGATGGTGCGTCAGGAGCAGCGCCTCCAGCAGGTGGGCGTTGAACTTCCCCAGCACATCCGCGAGGTCTATATGACCGAGGGCGGCACACCTCACCTCGATGGTCAATACACTGTCTTTGGCGAGGTCGTTGAGGGTCTTGACATCGTTGGTAAGATTCAGGGCGTCATCACCGATGACCTCGACCGACCACTTGTCGATGTCCGCATCCTCAAGGCTGAAAGAGTGAAATAGATATAACACAGCCTTCGGGCTCTATCTTTGGTGGCATAGCGAGTAAAACGCGCCCCCAGCCCCGAAGATAAATAAGGCGCGAAAAAGAAAAAGGAATAAAACTATGCGTTTTGCAGATATCATAGGACAGCACTCGCTGAAGCGCACCCTCGCCGAGAATATCGACCGAGGCCGCATCAGCCACGCCCAACTCTTTACGGGTAAGGCGGGTGCGGGCACACTGCCTCTGGCGCTGGCGTATGCCCAGTACCTCAACTGCACCAACCGCCACGATGGCGACTCGTGTGGCGTCTGCCCCAGTTGCCGACAGATGAGCGAGTTGGCGCACCCCGACCTCCACCTGGTCTTTCCCGTCAATAAGCAGGGCAAGAAGAGTGGCGAGGTCATCTTGAGCAGCGACTTTATGCCCCTGTGGCGCGAGGTTGTCGGCTCTACGGGCGGCTACTTCACGCGCGAGTACTGGAACGACCGCCTCGATTTGGGCAAGACCCTTCAGGGCATCATCTCTACGAAGGAGGCCGATGAGATTATCCGCCGCCTCTCGTTCAAGAGTTTCGAGTCGGAGTATAAGATTGTCATCATCTGGCAGGCGGAGTCGATGAACGAGGAGGCCGCCAACAAGATACTCAAGATTCTGGAGGAGCCCTGGGAGAAGACCATCTTCCTGCTCGTTGCCGAACACTCCGACCGTCTGCTCAAGACCATCTACTCGCGTACGCAGGAGGTTGCCGTGCCACTGCTCGACATCGCCTCGCTGGAGGGCGTTGCCCAGAGCATCGCCGACCCCGTTCAGCGTCAGAATATGGCACGCCTGGCGGGTGGCGACCTTATCGAGATGCGCCGCTTGGCTATGGGCGAGGAGGATGCTGTGCGTAGCGAGAGTTTCGACCTCTTCTGCCGCCTTATGCGTCTGTCGTATAACGATAAGCATCTGGAACTCATCGAGTGGGCCGACGAGGTGGCTACGCTCTCTCGCGAGCAGCAGAGGGCTATGCTCCTTCACTCGGCACGATTACTGCGCGAGAGTTATATGCTCCACGCAGGACTCGGCTCGATTAGTTATCTGTGGGGCGAGGAGGCAGCCTTCTGCAATAAGTTCGCGCCATTTATCGGCAACCAGAATGTGGAGTTTATCCTCGGCGAGATTGAGACCGCTATGCGCCAGATAACCCAGAACGGCAATGCCCGCATCATCTTCACTCACTTTGCGTTGGCGGTGAGCAAAACCATCAACCGACTGAAGTGATGCACCGCGTGACCCTGCTTCTTGGTGGCAACCGAGGCGATATGTCGGCCACCCTCAAGCGTGCCATAGAACTCCTCGGGGAGCGTGTGGGCGAGGTTGTTGCCGCATCGCAGATTTACCGCAGCGAGGCGTGGGGCTTTCACGCCACCGAGCCATTTTCCAATCAGGCGGTCATCCTCGCAACGACCCTTGAAGCGGAGGCTCTGCTCAACGCCACCCAATCCATTGAGGCCGATTTGGGTCGCGACCGCGAGAGTGAACTACGGGAAAAAGCATCTACGGGCGAGCGCTACTGCTCCCGCACGATGGATATTGATATAATGTTTTACGACGATGAGGTCATCTCCACCCCGCGCCTTACGGTGCCCCATCCGCTGATGCAGCAGAGGGAGTTTGCGCTGGAGCCTATGTGCGAGTTGGAGGGCGAGAGGCTGCACCCGGTGCTTGGGCGTACGCTCGATGACCTGTTGAAAGAGTTAAGAGATTAGGATATGAAAAAAGCAATGATGATACTCTGCGCCGCCCTTGCCGCGCTTGGCTTTTGGGGGTGCTATCAGGATGTTATAAACTACACGAATTATAACACTGCCATCTACATCCAGACCACAACCAATGGCGCCTACACCCGCGCCCAGGATGTCGATACCTACGCCTTCAACGCCGACACTACGGAGTGGACCGTTGCATCGTGGGAGGATGCCCAGGCGCGCATCATCACCCACAAGACCTCGGGCAAGAAGCGCAACGACCCCGACGCCTTCGGCTCGTTCAACTTCTCGGACGAGTACCAGAGTTCCATCCTTCTGGAGAGCCCTCTCTCGATGATTGTGATGGTCTGCCCCGAGCACCAGATTTACGCCTACCGCAACTACGAGTTGCCCGAGAACCTTGAGAAGGTGGATACCAAGTTCTACATCACCACCTGGCGTCAGTCGCACAACTCGGCGGGCTGGCGTGTGGTAAACGAGTTCTATACCCCACCACAGCAGTAGTACCTTATAACGGCACAGCCGACAAGATAGATTAGATATGAACAAAAAACCATTTTATATTCGCCTGCTCTCGGTGGCCATCGTGCTGCTGTTTGTCGGCACGCTCTTTATCCGTTGCGCCTCGGTAGGCTCGCCCACGGGCGGACCACGCGACTCGCTGCCACCCGTTATTCTCGGCGTGATGCCCGAGTTCTACACTACGCAGTTCAGCGACGATAAGATTTACCTCACCTTCAACGAGTATGTCCAGATCAAGGACCAGCAGAAGGAACTCTACACCTCGCCAGCGATGCGTAAGAAGCCTCGCCTGACGCTGCGTGGCAAGACCCTTGTGGTCGAGATGGAGCGTGACTCGCTCGAGGAGAACACCACCTACGCCATTGAGTTCGGCTCGTCGGTGGTCGATAACAACGAGGGCAACCCGCTGCACGGTCTGCGCTATGTGTTCTCTACGGGCAACGAGATTGACTCGCTGCTGATGTCGGGCTACACCGAGGAGAGCCAGAAGGGTGACTCGCTGGGTCGCGCCTTCATCTGCTTCTTCGAGGCAGACTCGGTGGATGTGCCCCAGGAGTACGACTCTACGATGTTCAAGTACAAGCCATCAAAGATGGCGCGCTCGCAGAAGAATGGTATCTTCATCGCCCAGAACCTCAAGCCCGTAGATTACCGCGTCTATGCTTTCTGGGACAGCAACGACAACCAGACCTACGAGCCTTCGATTGACAAGATTGGCTTCCTGGACGATGTATATAACCCCGCCAAGATGCCCGAGTTTGCCATCTGGTATGACTCTCTGCGCCACTACACCTCGGCGGAGCCACAACTCTACTTCCGTATGTTCCAGGATGTTAGTTTCGCGCGTCAGTCATTGCAGGAGTCGAAGCGCCTTGACCGCCACCATATCGAGTTGCAGTTCTCGGCGGCAAACCCCGACATCCGCTCGCTTGTGATTGACGAGGTGCCAACCGACAAAATCATCATCGAGCCTCTCACGCGCGGTCGCGACACGCTCGCCCTGTGGCTGAATGTCCCCTCGGAGAGTCTTCCCGACACGCTCCACGCCCACCTGACCTATATGAAGCACGACTCGGTGCGTATGCTTCAGGAGCACACCGAGGATTTGAATCTCGCTTGGCGTCTGGTCGAGAGCCGCGAGCAGGAGAAGGAGCGCGAGAAACTCGAAAAGGAGAAGGAGAAGGCAGAGGCAGAGGGCAGAGAGTGGATTGAGCCCTACCGCCCATCCACATTCCAGTTCATCGACCTGCGTAAGGATATTGAGGTGAACCCCGAGGAGCATCTGGCATTCGAGTTCGCCACACCGCTCACCCGCTTCGACAGCACCGCCTTCGAGTTAATCTCCGTAGGCGAGAAGCGCGACACCATCGTCGAGAAGATGCGTTTCGTGCCCGACTCTATGTCGCCCCGCAAGTGGCGCTTGCAGAGCGACTGGAACTCAAAGCGCAAGTACCGCCTCCACATCCCGACCGATGCCCTTGCCGACATTACGGGAGAGGGTAACGACTCGCTCGATATGAACATTACGGTGTCGGACATTGACAAATACGCTACTCTTGTGCTCAATGTCTTGCCACGCGGCGAGGGTGACGAGTACATCTTCCAGATTACCGATGCCCAGGGCAAGACCCTGCGCGAGATACGCAATGTGGGTGCGGGCATACATACGCTCAACTACATCCCCGTGGGTGATTTGAAGATGCGAATCATCGAGGATAAGAACCGCAACGGACGCTGGGACGGCGGTAATATGGTCGAGCGACGCCAGAGCGAGCGTGCCGAGTACTACAAGAACGAAAGCGAGGAGGAACTCTTCACCACCAAGACGGGCTGGGAGTTTGAGTTCACCGTCGATATGTCACGCATCTTCGCCCCAATCACGATGGAGCAACTCATTGAGCGCCTCGACAAGCGCGAGATGCAGCGCCTCATCAAGTTGGAGGAGGAGCGCCGCAAGGCACGCGAACTGGGCAACAAGCAACATAACCACAACCGCTCGGGAGGTCTCGGCGGCGCAATGGGTGGTATGGGCGGTATGGGCGGAATGCTCGGCGGCCTGCGATAATGGGTAATTCAAAATTTAGAATTCAAAATTCAAAATTAGGAATCAATATATATCATCACTCCCCATTTCCGTATCTTGTTAGGCAAAGGGGATAGCAAGGTAAAGCAATAGAAAGAAAATGAAGAAAAAACTAATCTACATACTCCTCTCACTCTTCGCCATCGGGTGTGTCGGCACGGCATCGGCACAACACACTGTGGGCGTCGGAGGAGGTCTTGGTACGGCTATGGCTCGCTTCTACCCCAAGGTGGAGAGCCGCTGGCTGTGGGGTGTGAGCAACTACACTCTCTCGTGGCGCTACTACTCGCTGCCCCGCTTTGTGGGTGCTGTGGGTCTTGACCTTGAGTATCTGCAACGCGGCTACTCTTACGGCTACGACTACTACTCCATAATGGACGAGAATGGTCAGGAGCAGCGCATCTACTCCTACTACGACCGCAACATCAACACCATTATGTTGCCTTTGGTGTGGCAGCCCCACGCCTACCTGGCGAAGAACCACCTGCGAGTATATCTCGAGGCGGCCTTCACGCTCTCGTATAACTTCGGCGGCGACTGGAAGTATAGCGACAGCGATGCTGCGGGCGCTTACGACTGGCGCATCGAGCGCGACAACCGCTTCAACTACGGTCTGGCGGGTGGCGCTGGCTTCGCTCTGTTGTTCGGTCGCTATGAGTTTGGTGTTCGTGCCCGCTACTACTACGGCTACGCCGACATTCTGCGTAACCGCAACAAGTATTACGATAATGCCACCGACGGACTGGAAAACCCCTTCTACCTCACGCCGCTGCGTTCACCCATCGACAACATCAATGTCAGCGTGACGCTCGCCTACCGCTTGAACCGCGACGGCTTCACCTCGTGGTACTACAAGCCAAAGAAGATTTCCCGCACCCGCGAGTTTAAGTTCGAGCAGTCGAAGACAAAGTAAATTCAAAATTTAGAATTCAAAATTCAAAATTAGATATTTTGTCATTCCCCATTTCCGAATCTTGTAACTTGCGCAAAATCGGTCAGGGTGTAATCGGAAATGATGGGAATCTACCTTTGTGAAGAAGGCATTAGAAGAAGAGAATAGTAAAGAAAAAAGCAAGAAAATATAAAGAAAACAAAAACATAAAAACTATGGAACAAGTACAGACAACACGACAGCAGAAGATTGCTCGTCAGATTCAGCGCGACATCGCCGAGATTCTCCAGCGTGATGGTGCAGCCATCGCCAACGGCTCGATGATTACGGTCACTACCGTACGCGTCTCTCCCGACTTTGGCTATGCGAAGGTCTATTTCAGCATCTTCCCATTCGGCAAGAGCGAGGAGGTTATGAAGTCGTTGGAGCAGAACAACTGGTTCTTGCGCCGCGAGTTGGGCAAGCGCATCCGCAACCAACTCAAGGTTGTGCCCGAGTTGCAGTTCTTCCTCGACGACTCGCTGGAGTATATCGAGAATATCGACTCACTTTTGAAGGAGTAACAACCTTTAAAGGCAATCCAAAAGCAACCCTCTAAAGGTAAAACCCCAAAAGCAACCCCAACCAAAGAAGATGCGTCAGCGACTTAAATACTGGATAGCGGCACGCTATGTCCGTTCACCGAAGTCACATTCGGTCATCAACATCATCTCGGGCGTGAGCGTGGTGGCGATGGCTGTGCCCGTTGCCGCCATCATCCTTTTGCTATCCATCTTCAACGGTCTGGAGCGTATGACCAGCGACCTCTATCGTGCTGTGGATGCCGACCTGAAGGTTATCCCCGCCTCGGGCACTACCTTCCTCGTTGAGAGCATCGACACCGCTGCCCTGCGGGGCGTTGAGGGTATCGCGGGCTTCAGCCTTCAGTTGGAGCAGAGCGCCCTGGCGGAGTACGAGGGCAGGCAGACCATCGCTACTGTGAAGGGTGTCGAGCGCCACTTCAAGGATGTCATCCCCATCGCCGACCGCGTTCTGGCGGGCTCGTTCACGACGGAGTTCGACGATAACGACTGCCTTGTGGCGGCCCACGGCGTGGCGCAGGAGTTACGCCTGATGACCCGCACCTCGGTGGGCAAGCAGATAAGCCTCTACGCCATCAACCGCAAGCGCATCTCGACGCTCGTCCCCATCGGTGGCTACACGCGCCGCGACCTGCCTATGGTTGGAATTTACTCTATCGACCAGGACAACAGCGCCGACATCTACACCTCGCTGCGTTGCGCCCAGGGGCTCTTTAACTACCCCAACCGCGCCTCGTCAATCGAGATTTCGCTCCTTTCCACTGCCTCGTTGAGTGGCGTCAAGCGCGCCGTCGAGCAACTCTGTGGCGAGGGCTTCAAGGTGCAGACACGCTACCAGAGCAACTCCATCTATCGCCTTATGGCGCTCGAAAAGTGGGGTGTCTTCATCATCGCGATGGTCGTTATGGCTGTCGCCTCGCTCTCCATCGTGGGCACTCTTGTGATGGTCATTATCGACAAGCGCGACGACATTGCAACGCTCCGCACTTTGGGTGCGAAGCAGAGCCTTACGCGCAGTATCTTTATCAGCGAGGGTCGCCTGATGGCACTCATAAGTCTTGCGATAGGCGTTGTGCTGGGTGTCGGGCTGACGCTCGTGCAGCAGATTTTCGGTGTCGTAAGACTCAACACCGCCACGCTGATGATTGACGCCTACCCCGTAGAGTTGCAGCCGCTGGATGTTGCACTCACCATTATATCATACCTTGCAATCGCTCTGCTGATTATCAGCGGAACGGTTCGACAAACCTTAAAATCAACCACTTATGAAAAAGTTGTATAGCATATTCTGCCTTTTGCTGGTGGCCTCGATGCTCTTTTCGTGCCGCTCGGCGCGGACCATCCCCGACCGCGAACTGGGTCAGATATTCCACGATGCGATGCTCGTGAATGCCTACCTCCAGCACAAGCGCAACAGCGTCGAACTCGACTCGATGAACATCTACGAGCCCATCCTCGCCAAGTACGGCTACACCAAGGAGGATATGCACTACACGCTCAATAACTTCGCCCGCCGCAAGAGCGCGAGCCTTAACTCGGTGGCGGATGTGATGATTAACTCGCTCGATAACGAGAGCGACGCCCTGAACGAGCGCGTTGCCGTTATCGACACCATCGACAATGTGGCTCGCCGCCGCTATATCCAGACTCTGTTGCAGGACACCGCTATCGTGGCGGAGGTTGAGGCCGACTCGTCGCTGTTGCAGATTGTCATCCCCCACGCCCAGAAGGGTAACTACCGCATCGAGGCGACCTACACCCTCGACAAGGAGGATAAGGGTATCGGCCGCCGCTATGCCGTATCGTGGATGCACGATGACTCGCTCATTCGCGACATCTCCAACCAGCCGATAGCGCGCGGTCGCAAGGGTCGCGTTGCGTTCGATGCGTGGCTTGCCGAGGGTGACTCGGTGGCAAACTGTATGAAGATTGACTTCACACGCTTCAACCTGCGCAAGAACCGCCAGAAACTCACCAAACTCACCATCCACGACATCAAGGTGACCTACACGCCGCCTCTGGATGAGTGCGTTGAGCGCCTTTTTGCCGAGCAGTCGCAGTTGCGAATCTTCGCCGACACAATGCTTAACCTCAAGATAGAGTAACCATGCGCCGCATTGCCGCCCACTACCTCATTGACCGCGGTCAGGTCATCCCCCGTCCCGTCGTGGAGTGCGACGACGAGGGGCGCATCACGCGTGTGGAGCAGTGGGAGAGGCTCGATGCGATGCCCTCAACGGAGTTCTATGCGGGCGCACTTACGGCAGGCTTCGTGAATGCCCACTCGCACCTCGAACTCTCGTATCTGCGTGGCGCGATTGAGCGTGGCACAGGCTTTGGAGGCTTCGCCCGCGCTATCGGTATGGTGCGTGGCAACTACACTATGGAGCAGCGCAAGCAGGCTCTCGCCGCCGCCTCGGCGCAGATGTGGGCGGAGGGTGTGCAGGCCGTTGCCGACATCGTGAACGATGACTCCTCGTTTGAGCATAAGCGCACAAGCCCCATCCGCTACCGCAACTTCGCCGAGTTGTTCGGTCTTTGCACCGCGGTGGATGCGATGGATTACCTCACGCGAGAGAGTGACACAACTCTCACCCCTCACTCCACCTACTCGTTGCAGAGTGCCGCGTATATTGCTGCTGCACAGAACGATACCATCTCTGTTCACTTTATGGAGTCCCCCGACGAGGAGGCTCTGTATCGTGGCGAGGGCTCACTCGCGGCGTGGTATTCGCGTATGGGCTGGGAGTGCGATTTTCTCCACTACGGCTCGCCCGCCAAGCGCCTTATCGGGCAGACCGCCCCAAAAGCGAAGGTGCTTCTGGTGCACGGCTGTTGCCTTAAGGATGAGGATGTGGAGCAGATTTTGCACCACTTCACCACGCCACCCACATTTGTCCTCTGCCCGCAGTCGAACCGCTACATCTCGGGCTTGCGTGCACCCGCCGAACTGCTTATGCGCCACGGCGCACACATCGCAATCGGCACCGACTCGCTCGCCTCGAATGACAATCTCTCCATCCTTGAGGAGTTGAAACTCCTGCCCTCTGTGCCCCTTGCCGAGCGACTGCGCTGGGCTACTCTGTCGGGTGCCGAGGCGCTGGGAATGTCGGGCGAGATAGGTTCTGTTGAGGTGGGCAAACGCCCAGGACTGGTGCTCATAGAGGGCATCACGCGTGAGGGCGAAGAGTGGCAACTATCGCCACAGGCAACAAGCCGCCGACTACTATAAATATAATAAAAAGACAAAAATATAAAGTATATGGAACTAAAAGAGATTTTACACAAGCGTCGCAGCACCCGCAAGTTCTTGCCCACGCTGCCCGAGAAGGAGAAACTTGAGCGCATCGTCGAGATGGCACTCTCTGCCCCCTCGTCACGCAACACCCGCTCAACCCGCCTGATGGTCGTCACCGACAAGGCACTTTTGGAGAAGATGTCGGGTATGCGCGACTACGGCTCGGCGTTTATGAAGGATGCTACGGCGGCCATCGTCGTTATGGGCGACAAGGAGGCGAGCGACCTCTGGCTCGACAACTGCGTCATCACCGCCACCATTCTGCAACTCGCTGTGGTTGATGAGGGTATGGCTTCGTGCTGGGTGCATATCAACGACCGCCCCTGCCTCAAGGATGAGCCCGAGGGACGCAAGGCGGATGACTATCTGCGCGAACTGCTCGACCTGCCCGAGCGCTACGGTCTGCTCTGCGCGGTTGCACTCGGCTACTCCGATTTTGAGCCCAAGCCGCTGCCAGCCTACGAGGGCGAGGAGCGCGTGATGTGGAAGTAATCTCCCACGCGGGCGAGATATTAGAGATAATATAGGTATCTTCTCAAAAAAATCGCCTGAAATAGCACGAGTTAAATAAAAAATGGTTACTTTTGTCTTTTGGGACAAGAGCGACCATTTTTTTGCTCCACCAACGAGAAAAAAAGATACAAAAAAGATATGGCAGTAGAACTTAAAGACTTAACCAAAGTAGAGGACAACTACTCGAAATGGTACAACGAGCTTGTGGTGAAGGCAGGCTTGGCAGAAAATTCGGCTGTAAGAGGATGTATGGTCATCAAGCCTTACGGCTACGCTATTTGGGAGAAGATGCAGCGCGTGTTGGACGATATGTTCAAGGCGACAGGTCACGAGAATGCTTACTTCCCGCTCTTTATCCCCAAGTCATTCTTCTCGCGTGAGGCTTCGCATGTCGAGGGCTTCGCGAAGGAGTGCGCCGTGGTGACTCACTACCGCTTGATGAACAACCCCGAGGGCGAGGGTATCGTTGTCGATCCATCGGCTCGCCTCGAGGAGGAACTTATCGTGCGTCCTACATCGGAGACTATCATCTGGAACACCTATAAGAACTGGATTACATCATACCGCGATCTCCCAATCCTTTGCAACCAGTGGGCAAATGTTGTTCGTTGGGAGATGCGTACCCGCCTCTTCCTGCGTACGGCAGAGTTCTTGTGGCAGGAGGGTCACACCGCTCACGCTACCCGCGAGGAGGCCGAGGCAGAGGCATTGAAGATGGTGAATGTATATCGCGACTTCGCCGAGAAGTGGATGGGTGTGCCAGTAGTTGTTGGTCACAAGTCACCAAACGAGCGCTTCGCAGGTGCCGAGGATACCCTCACAATCGAGGCTTTGATGCAGGATGGTAAGGCTCTCCAGAGCGGTACATCTCACTTCCTTGGTCAGAACTTCGCCAAGGCGTTCGATGTGACCTACACCACCAAGGAGGGTAAGCAGGAGTATGTATGGGCAACATCGTGGGGCGTCTCTACACGCTTGATGGGTGCTTTGATTATGGCTCACTCTGACAACAACGGTCTTGTGTTGCCTCCAAAACTCGCTCCTATCCAGGTTGCTATGGTGCCTATCTACAAGGGCGACGAGCAGTTGAAGGAGATGACCGAGAAGTTGGAGTCTATCGCTGCCGACCTTCGCGCCAAGGGCGTGTCGGTTAAGGTTGATGCCCGCGACAATGTTCGCTCTGGTTTCAAGTTCGCCGAGTATGAGTTGAAGGGTGTACCAGTACGCCTCGCGCTCGGTCCACGCGACTTGCAGAACGGCACTATCGAGGTGGCTCGCCGCGACACCCTCACAAAGGAGGTTGTATCACAGGAGGGTATTGCAGACTACATAGTTTCCCTGCTCGACCAAATCCAAGAAAACATCTTCCAGAAGGCGCTCAACTACCGCAACTCGATGATTACCGAGGTGAACACCTGGGAGGAGTTTGTTGAGGTGCTCGACACAAAGGGCGGTTTCGTATCGGCTCACTGGGACGGCACGCCAGAGACCGAGGTGGCTATCAAGGAGGCTACCAAGGCGACCATCCGCTGTATTCCTTTGGATGCTGTGGACGAGGAGGGCAAGTGTATCTTCACTGGCAAGCCATCGGCTCGCCGCGTACTCTTTGCGAGAAGTTACTAATCAGCCCAAACAACTGAAAATCAAACAGAACAGATATTATGGCAGACAATTCAATACTTATCCGTCTTGACGGTTTGAAACTCAAGTATGAGGAGACAGGTCAGAAACTCACCGACCCTGAAGTAATCGCCGATGTGAAGCAGTTTGTTCAACTCACAAAGGAGTACAAGGAGTTGGAGCCAATCATCGAGACCTCGGAGCGTTACCGCACCGCTATCGCCAACCTCGCCGAGGCGAAGGACATCCTCGCCAACGACAAGGACGAGGAGATGCGCGAGATGGCTCGTATGGAGATTGCCGAGTTGGAGCCTGCGCTGGTGCAGATGGAGGAGGAGATTAAACTCCTGCTCATCCCCAAGGACCCACAGGACGACAAGAACGCAATCCTCGAGATTCGTGGCGGTACAGGTGGCGACGAGGCGGCTATCTTCGCTGGCGACCTGCTGCGTATGTACACCAAGTATATCGAGTCGAAGGGCTGGCGTTATGAGATTACCTCATTCTCTGACGGTGCTGCGGGCGGCTACAAGGAGGTCGTGCTGAAGGTTACGGGTCAGAGCGTCTATGGTACGCTGAAGTATGAGTCGGGCGTGCACCGCGTGCAGCGTGTGCCACAGACCGAGACACAGGGTCGTGTACACACCTCGGCGGCTTCGGTGGCAGTGTTGCCCGAGGCGGAGGAGTTCGATGTTGAAATCTCGATGAACGACATCCGTAAGGATATCTTCTGTGCGTCAGGTCCTGGTGGTCAGTCGGTTAATACAACCTACTCGGCTATCCGCCTCACCCACATCCCAACGGGTATCGTTGTGCAGTGTCAGGACCAGAAGTCGCAGTTAAAGAACTTCGACAAGGCATTCGAGGAGTTGCGTACCCGCGTCTTTAACCTCGAGTACTCGAAGTACCTCGACGAGATTGCATCAAAGCGTAAGACAATGGTATCTACGGGTGACCGCTCGGCAAAGATTCGTACCTACAACTACCCACAGGGACGCATCACCGACCACCGTATCAACTACACTATCTACAACCTTTCGGCATTTATGGATGGCGACATTCAGGACTGCATCGACCACTTGATCGTTGCCGAGAACGCCGAGCGTCTGAAGGAGAGCGAGTTGGCATAGTGCCCGCGTTACATATTGATTAATAGGTCGCGACCGAGGGGTAGCGACCTATTTTTTTTATTCAAAATTCAAAATTCAAGATTCAAAATTATATATCGTCATTCCACATTTTCACATCTTGTAACATTCGCAAAAGAGAATTAGGGTGTAAGTGAAAATGAATGGAATCTACCTTTGTTGAATAGTTCAGCGGCAAAATAGAATAGCGATGAGAAAATTTATCTTCGGGGGCGGGTGGGGGTGACGCGCTCTGCGCGTTACGCCCCCGAAGATACGGGCGTAACGCCCGTTCTCCATTCAACTTGCAAAGAGAGAAAAACGAGGCTCATTTGTGGTCAAAAGCAGACAAAAAGAATTTTCAATTCTTAATATCCCGATTAAATCCCTCATAATTCATCCCTTCATTTTTGAAAACTTAATTTATAAATCGTATATTTGTAAATTAGAACAAATGTTATGACTTCGCAAAGAGCACATATCACCCTCAAGGAGTTGCAGCAGCAGATTAAGGCGGCTGTTGAGCACTCGTTGCCGCTGCCCCAGTGGGTGGTGGCCGAGGTGGCGGAGTTGAAGGTCAATTACTCGGGTCACTGCTATCTGGAACTCGTCGAGAAGAGCGAGCCCAAGCGCGGCGGCTCCTCGACCCCAGCGGCGCAGGCGCGTGGCGTCATCTGGCGCAGCCAGTGGGCTATGCTATCGCCCTATTTCCGCGCGCAGACGGGTTCCGACCTTGCGGTGGGTATGAAGATTCTGGCAAAGGTGATGGTGTCGTACCACGAACTCTACGGACTCTCGTTGCAGATTACCGACATCGACCCCGCCTACACTCTGGGCGAGGTGGAGCGCCAGAAGCAGATGACCATCGCCCAACTCAAGGCCGACGGCGTGTGGGATATGAACCGCGAACAGCCTATGCCCTACCTTGTGCAGCGCATTGCGGTGGTGTCGAGTGCGGCGGCGGCTGGCTACCGCGACTTTGTGAACGAACTATCGGCGGGCGGCTACGCCTTCCGTTGCGACCTCTACGATGCGGTGGTGCAGGGCGCGGGTGCCGAGGAGTCCATCTGTGCGGCACTCGACGAGGTGGCGCTCAAGCAGGAGCAGTACGATGCGGTGGTGCTTATCCGCGGTGGCGGCTCGGCAAGCGATTTGAGTTGTTTCAATGCCTACAGGCTCTGCTCCTATGTCGCACAGTTCCCTCTGCCCGTGCTGACGGGTATCGGTCACGATAAGGACACCAGCGTGGCGGATATGGTGGCTCATACGCCTCTCAAGACCCCAACGGCGGTGGCGGCGTGGCTGGTGGACAGGATGGAGCGCATCGAGGGTTGGCTCGCGGAGATGTCCACCCAACTGGCGAGGTTGGCGGGCGAGGCGACCAAGCGCGAGGAACTGAAGTTGGAAGCCCTCGCGGCGGAGATAAAACTCCACGCCACAACATACTGCCAGCGTGCCGAGGGCCGTTTGGATGTTATGCGCGAGCAGTTGCACGCCCTCATAGAGCGCCGTCTGGAGCGCGAGCGAAACCGACTGGAGGTTGCCGAGCGCAGCATCGAGGCACTCTCGCCCAAGCGCATTATGCAACTGGGCTTTGCGGTGGTGCGTAGCGGCGGCAAGGCGCTCACATCGGTAGGCTCGGCAAAGCAGGGTGACGAGGTCGAGATTGAGTTGATGGACGGAACAATAAAAGCAAGAGTAGAATAGTTAAGATATGGAGAATAAGCAACTTACATACAACGAGGCTATTGCCGAGATTGAGCAGATTATCTCTCGCCTGCGCTCCGAGCAGACGGGCGTGGATGCCCTGGCGTCGGAACTGAAGCGAGCAACGGAACTCATCAACTGCTGCAAGGCGCAGTTGCGTGATGTGGAGGCTACGGTGAAAAAGCAGATGGAGGAGTAAGATGAAACGACTGATAAAACTAATCCTCAACACCATCCCCCGACCCCTGCTGCAACGCATCGCGGGGTGGGCGGTGCCCATCGTGGGTCTGCTCTATGTGGGCAAGGGCAAGGAGTGCCCTGTGTGCGGTTGTCGCCGCCGCAAGTTCCTCCCTTACGGCTATGTCAGCCAGCGCGAGAACGCCCTCTGTCCCAACTGCTTGGCTCTGGAGCGCCACCGTCTGCTGTGGCTGTGGCTGCTGCGCGAGAGCGACCTGGGTCGTGGCGCTATGGCTCTGCCGAGACTGCTGCACATCGCCCCCGAGGTGGCGCTGATGCGTAAGCTCAGGAAGATGTACGCCCGTGAGGCGGAGCGCTATGTGACCGCCGATCTGGAGAGCCCCTTGGCTGATATCCACTTCGATGTCCAGCAGATACCGCTTGCTGATGGCTCGTTTGACACCATCATCTGCAACCACATTCTGGAGCATGTTGAGGATGACGGCAAGGCTCTGCGTGAGTTGTTCCGCGTGATGAAGCCCAACGGCTGGGGCGTGATTCTCTCGCCTGTGGATGAGAGCCGCGCGACCACCTTCGAGGATGACTCCATCACCGACCCCGACGAGCGCACGCGCATCTTCGGTCAGTATGACCACCGCCGAATCTATGGTCGCGACTACGCCGCAAGGCTTGAGGCGGCGGGCTTCGAGGTTGCAGTGATTGACTACCGCGAGGCTTTTACAGCCAAGGAGCAGGCGCTGTATGCCCTGCCTGACGAGAAATTGTATATTGTTCATAAACCGCTATATTAGAGTAAGTTATGAGTGATGTGTTAAAGAAATACGGTGCGCTGCGCTCCTATGTCGCATCCACCTTCTCAACCACCACCCAGGAGTGTGTGGACAAAGCCCTGATATTCGCCGAGGAGCGAATGCGAGGCTACCTGCGTTATGACGGCACGCCGCTGTTCGACCACGATGTGGCCGTGGCGGAGATTGTGGCGAAGGAGATTGGTCTGGGCCGTAACTCGACGGTTGCCGCCATCCTGCACGATGTGATGCGTATTGCGAGCAAGGAGCATCCCGAGCAGGTGGACGACCTCTCGCGCCTTATCCGCAAGGAGTTTGGCGAGCCTGTGCTGGGCATCATCGTGGGTCTGTGTAAGATTTCCAACATCAAACTCAAAATATCGAAGGAGCAGGCCGACGACTTCCGCGATATGATTGTCAGTTACTCGGAGGACCCCCGCGTCATCCTCATCAAGTTGGCCGATAGGCTGGAGGTTATGCGTAATCTGCAAATCTTCCCGCCCGAGAAGCGTAGCAAGAAGAGTTGGGAGAGCCTCAACCTCTACGCCCAGATTGCCCACAAGTTGGGTCTTTACGCGCTGAAGAGCGAGTTGGAGGATTTGGCGCTTAAGTGGCTGGAGAACAAGGACTACGAATATATCTGCCGCCGTCTGGAGGAGACCGAGAGCGAGCGACAGACCTTCATCTCGCGCTTCCTTGTCCCCATCAAGGAGAAACTCAAGGGCGTGGCAAACCTCAACTACCATATCAAGAGCCGCACCAAGTCGGTCTATTCCATCTGGAGCAAGATGCGTAAGCAGAATGTAGGCTTCGAGGGTGTTTACGACATCTTCGCCCTGCGTATCATCATCGACTGCCCACCCGAGTTGGAGAAGCAACTCTGCTGGACGGTCTATTCCGTTGTGTCCGACTGCTACACCCCCAACCCCAAGCGTATGCGCGACTGGGTGACCATCCCCAAGAAGAACGGCTACGAGTCGCTCCACACCACCGTCTCGGCGGGCGGAGGACGCTGGGTAGAGATACAGATTCGCACCGAGCGAATGGATGCCGTCGCAGAGCGAGGTATTGCGGCGCACTGGCGCTACAAGGGTGTCAATCAGGGCGCACAGACCTCCGAGCAGTGGCTGGGTCGTCTGCGTGAGGCGCTCGAGGAGACCACCCACTCGCTGGCAAAGCGTTTCGATGCGAAGCCCTCTACGGGCGAGATATTTGTCTTTACGCCCAATGGCGACATCCGCAAACTGCCCGAGGGTGCTACGGTGCTGGACTTCGCCTTCGACATCCACACCAACCTGGGCGCAACCTGCACGGGCGGTAAGGTGAACAACCGCGCTGTGCCTATCCGCGAGGTGTTGCGTAACGGCGACATCGTCGAGGTGATGACCCAGAAGAACCAGACCCCCAAGGCGGACTGGCTCTCGTTCTGCGTCACCTCGAAGGCACGCACACGCATCAAGTCCTACATCCGCGAGGAGCAGTTGAAGTATGCCCGTATGGGTCGCGAGGAGTTGGAGCGCAAACTCAAGAACTGGAAGATTAACCTGCCCATTGACGAGGTCGTGGCGTACCTCTGCCGCACGCTCAAGGTGCGTACGGGTCGCGAGTTGCACTCGATGATTGCCCTCCAGAAACTCGACTTCATCACTATCAAGGAGATTCTCAACCGCTGGCTCTCGGGTCAGGCGGACGAGGAGCGCCGCGCGGCAGCCGCCGAGGCGGATAAGAAGAAGGAGGAGAGCAAGTTGAGCGATGCCCCCTCGCGCCGTTCGAGTGATGCGCTGGTCATCGACGATAAGATTAACAACATCGAATACAAACTGGCCAGGTGCTGTAACCCAATCAAGGGCGACGCCATCTTCGGCTTTGTGACCATCGCGTCGGGTATCACCATCCACCGCACCGACTGCCCCAACGCAGCCCGCCTGAAGGAGAACTACCCCTACCGCATTATGGAGGCGCAGTGGCGCAACAATGCCGACGGCTCGTTCCGCGCGAATATCTCAATCGTGGCGCACGACATCCCAGGCGTGGCAAACCAGATTACGGAGGTCATCACCCGCGAACTGAAACTCAACATCCGCGGACTTAACTTCTTCTCGCGTGGCGACGGCACCGCCGCAGGCACAGTGAGTGTCGAGGTGCCAAGTGCCGCTGTGGTGGATATGCTAATCCACGCCATCACCCGCGTGAAAGGCGTCCAGAGGGCATATAGAATGAAGAATTAACAACCTAATATGTCGTGCCACGATGGGCTTTAGCCCAGCGGTTGGCTTCCTCGGGGAGGTGACATAAAAAGTTGAAAACAATGGAGCGTGCTTATGTATATATGCTGACAAATTTCTATCATACAGTACTTTATACTGGTGTGACAAGTAATTTGCAAAAAAGAATAAATGAGCATAGGAATAAATCGTTAGGAGGTTTTTCTGCTCGTTATAATCTCAATATTGTTGTGTATTATGAGCAACTGCCCAATATAATGGCTGCTATTGAGCGCGAGAAGCAGATTAAAAGATTATCGCGCCACAGAAAAGAGTTGATAATAAATAGAGTTAATCCTAATTGGGATAATTTACTATAAATATGTCATGCCACGATGGGCTTTAGCCCAGCGGTTGGCATCCTCGGGGGGTGGATGTTAGGCTGTTGAGTTTACGGGAGGATCCCCATCGCCTTGCTATGCAAGTCGGGGGATGACGATTTGATAACAACACAAAACGAGATAATTCCGTTGAATTTTGAATTTTAACCCACCGCAAGGGTGGCTTTTCGCTGCCCCGCCGCCGAAGATAAATGTTGCGAAAAGAGAAAAATATAAATATCGTCATTCCACATTTTCACATCTTGTAACTTTTGAAAAAGGTGTAAAGGGTAAAAGTGAAAATGAATGGAATCTACCTTTGTTGAAAAGTTGGTAGAAATAGAGAATAGTAATTAACGCAAAGGAGGATTGCCACGCTCATTACATTCGCTCGCAATGACGAATGGTATTATAATTTTGAATTTTTATAAGGTATGCAAAACAAACCACTCAACTTTCTCTACGACCTGGTGATGCCCATCTCGCGCATCCCTGGTTTAAGGTGGACTGCGCGCCCGCTGAAACTCATCATCTACACCCTTCAGGGTCTGCTTGCCCACGGCACTATGGATATGGGTGCGGCGCTCACCTTCTACACCCTCATCTCCATCGTCCCCGTCCTGGCGCTGGTCTTTGCGGTGGTGAAGGGCTTTGGTCTGGCGGAGAGCCTTATTCAGAACCTCTACTCGCTGCTGCCGCAGATGCCCGAGGTGATTGACTATGTGGTGGAGTTCGCCAACAACACCCTCGCCCGCACGAGCGGAGGCGTGGTGGCGGCTATCTCGTTGGTCACTCTGTTGTGGGCTGTGTTGAGTCTGTTTGAGTCTATCGAGGCCAATTTCAACAAGATATGGGAGGTGAAGTCCTCGCGCAACCTTGTGCGTAAGTACAGCGACTACATCACCATCCTCTTTATCGCCCCTCTCCTGTGGATTGTTGCCACCTCGGCGGGAACCTACGCCCGCGAGATGATTGGCGTGGGCGAGAGCGTGTGGCTCAATATGGCGTCAAAACTTTTCTCGCTGGTGCTGGTGTGGGCTATGTTTACGCTCACCTACCTCGTCCTGCCCAACACGAAGGTGCGCCTGCGCTCGGCAGTTATGGCGGGTGTCTTTGCCGGTACGGGCTTCTATCTTTTCCAGGCGTTGTTCGTATTTTTGATGAAGTGGATGACCTCTTATAGCGCCATCTATGGTAGTTTCGCCGCTCTGCCATTGTTCCTTTTGTGGATGCAGAACTCGTGGCGTATCTTGCTGATGGGCTGCGAGATAGCCTTTGCCTTGCAGAACGAGAAACGCTATGACGAGGAGCGCGAGTTGCCCGTCATCAGCCACGACCACTCGCAAAAACTTATGCTCGCCATCGTCTGCACCGTTGCCCGCTCATTCCTTCAGGGCAAGGGCGCTGTGTCGCTCGCTGCGGTGCGTGAGGCGGTGGGTGTGCCTACCCGAATAGTGAGCAAACTAATCTCCACGCTTGTCGCCGCCGACATCCTCAACGAGGTGAAGTGCGACGAGGTGGACTACGAGATTGCCTATGCCCCCGCGCGTGATGTGACGCGCCTGCGTGTCTGCGATGTGCTGGAGGCGGTCGAAAGACATAGCGAGTCGGAGGGCGCCGATAGCCTTGAGCGACTGTTGGAGGGCACCCAAGCCGACGAGATTATCGACTCGATAAAGAGCGAGGCGGCAACCTCGAACGAGAATAAAACAATAGCAGAACTGATTGATAATGAATAAGAACCAACCTATAAGCGTTGTCGTCGTGGGCAGCGGAAATGTAGCCGAGGCGGTGGCGCGTGGCGTTGCCGAGAGTTGGGCGCTGGAACTCAAGCAGGTGGTGGCGCGCAATGCCGAGCGAGCAGCCGCGATAGCCGCCCTGACCAACACCGAGTTTACTACCGACTTCGCGGATGTCGAGCCCGCCGACTTCTATATCATCGCCGTGAGCGACCGCGCCGTCGAGGAGGTGGCGTCGCACCTCAACCGCCCCAAGGACTCTATCGTAGTGCATACGGCGGGCAGCGTTGAGATGGATGCGCTGGGCGAGGGCTTGCGTGGTGTGTTGTACCCCTTCCAGACCTTTACCGTAGGTCGCAGGGTGGAGTTTACCGATGTGCCCCTCTTTGTTGAGGGCTGCTCGCCCGAGGTGACCGAGCGCATCGAGATGCTGGCGCAGGCGTTGAGCAGCCGCGTCTATCACGCCTCATCATCACGCCGCCGCGAGATACACCTCTCGGGCGTGCTGGCGTGTAACTTCGTCAATGCCCTCTATGCTATGGCGGCCGACCATATCATCAACCGCGAGGGTCTGCCTTTCGATGTACTGCGCCCCCTGATTATGGAGACTGCGTGCAAGGCTGTGGAGTCGCAGCACCCCCGCAATGTGCAGACAGGACCAGCCGTCAGAGGCGACCGCAGCGTGGCGGAGCGCCACGAGGCTATGCTCGACGCAGAGCACAATAAACCAGAGATTTACAAACTATTAACCGACTATATATGGCAAACTTCAAAGAAGATATAGCAAAGACCCGCGCCTTCATCTTCGATGTCGATGGCGTGATGACCGACGGTGGCATTATGCCCATCGAGGGTGGCACAGATTTCATTCGCAAGTACAACGCCAAGGATGGCTACGCCATAGCCTATGCGGTGCGCCGCGGCTATAAGGTGTGCGTCATCTCGGGTGGCTACGGCACGCTGCTCCGCGCACGATTGGAGAAGTTGGGCGTGACGCGAATCTACCTCGGCTGTATGAATAAGATTGAGGCTATGCAGGAGTTCTTCCGCGACTACGACATCGACCCTGCCTACACGATTTATATGGGCGACGACATCCCCGACCTGGAGTGTATGGAGATGGTCGGCATCCCCGTATGCCCAGCCGATGCGTGCAGCGAGGTGCAGGAGGCATCGCGCTATGTATCAGAGTTTTGCGGTGGCTGCGGTGCGGTGCGTGACATCGTCGAGCAGACGCTCCGCTCGCAGGATGAGTGGGCGAAGGACCGCATAGGAGTATTAAGCGTAGCATCACGATAGGTTATGGCAGAGGATAAGTCAAGACAGCAAAAGGTGTTCGACTACTTCGCCTCTCACGGCATCGAATACACCACCTACTCGCACCCCGAGGCGCCCACCATCGAGATAGCCCAGCAGTACTGGCACAACGACGGCTCGAAGCACTGCAAGAACCTCTTTTTCCGCAACCACAAGGGCAACCGCCACTATCTGGTCTGCTTCGACTGCGACCAGTCGCTGGCAATCCGCGACCTTGAGCAGCGCCTGCGTCAGGGCAAACTATCCTTCGCCTCGGAGCAGCGTATGGAGAAGTACCTCGGTCTGCGCCCAGGCTCGGTATCGCCCTTCGGCTTAATCAATGACCAGGAGAGCCACACGCATCTGTTTCTGGATAAAAACCTGCTGAACTACCCCTCGCTCTCGTTCCACCCCAACGACAACACCGCTACGGTGGTCATCTCGCAGGAGATGTTTGCCAAGTACCTTGAGGGCATAGGAAACACATACGAATACATCGAACTCTACTAACAATAAGACCGCCGCTTGGTGGTCTTTTTTCTTTGTCGCCTGGGAAGGTAGGGGGTGACACAAAGCACCATACCCACTTTAGATACTGCCGCCTCGCGCCCGATTTTCATTTATTTTGTTTCTAAACGGAATGGGGAGATACAGCCTAAAGGCTGAATTTATTTTGCATTAAAATTTCTCTTTCAAAACTGATAGAAAAACCCCTTCTCGCCGCTCTATACAATCGATGCGTAGAATATTCCACTTTTCGCGAATTTTTCTCGCCCAAAAGAGCCGAAAATCCTAACAAAAAGAGTAACTTTACACCCAAATATGCTTATTTGATTAGAAATATGGCTTTAGACGCTACGACATACCACATCCCCGTACTAAAGGAGGAGTCGGTTTCACTGATGAACATCACCCCAGAGGGTACCTATTGCGACCTCACCTTCGGTGGCGGCGGTCACTCGCGCCACATCTTGAGCCAGTTGGGCGAGGGCGGACGACTCTACTCGTTCGACCAGGACCGCGACACGCTCAAGAACGCCCCCGACGACGAGCGCTTCAACTATGTGGAGAGCAACTTCCGCTTTCTGCGTGGAGCACTGCGTCTGCGAGGCGTGGAGCAGGTGGATGCCATCCTTGCCGACCTGGGTGTCTCATCACACCACTTCGACGCTGTCGAGCGAGGCTTCTCGTTCCGTGGCGACGCCCCTCTGGATATGCGTATGAACCAGCGCGGTGGTCGCACCGCCGCCGACATCGTGAACACCTACTCGGCAGAGGAGTTGGGTCGCATCCTGAAGGAGTACGGCGAGTTGGACACCACCTGGAAGATTGCATCGTGCATCGTGCGTCAGCGCGAGCAGCAGCCCATCACCACCACAGCGCAGTTGGTTGAGGCGGTGAAGCCCTGCACCCCCAAGCGTGACGAGTCAAAGTTCCTCACAAAACTCTTCCAGGCGCTCCGCATCGAGGTAAATGGCGAGATGGAGGCTCTGAAGATGGCTCTTGAGCAGTCGCTTAAGGTGTTGAAGCCAGGCGGACGACTGGTGGTTATATCGTACCACTCGTTAGAGGACAGACTCGTGAAAAACTTTATGCGTAGCGGCAACTTCGAGGGCAAGATCAAGCAGGACTTCTTCGGTCGTGCCGAGACCCCATTCGAGGTTGTGACCCGCAAGGCGGTAGTGCCTTCGGCGGAGGAGGTCGAGCGCAACCCACGCTCACGCTCTGCGAAGTTGCGTGCCGCAATCAAACTATAAACAAGGCAAACGAAGATGATACCCACTAACGATGATTTCAACCCTCTGACCGAGGAGGATTTGCGCCGCCAGCAGGAGGACGAGGAGTTCCGCCGCCGTGTGCGTGATGAGGTGCGCCGAGTCAATAGCGGCGAGGCGCAGGAGGATATCGAGCGCGATATGGCCGAGGAGGCGGAGGCGGAGGCCGCCGAGCGCAGGGCGGAGGCGAAGAAGCGCCTGAAGCGCTCGCGCCTGTTCTACCAACTCTTCTCGGGCAACATTCTGCGTAGTCGCAGCGTGAAGGAGCACTATGGCTACCTCATCGCTATCGCTGTGGCGTCGCTGGTGAGTATTATGGTTATGTTTGCATCGCTCTACGCAGATATGAAGTACTCGCGTATGGAGCGCGAGGTGCAACTACTGCGAGAGCGCAGCATCCGTCTGCGTGAGCAGTTGTACCGTCGCACGAGCCATCAGGCCGTTGTCGAGGAACTTGAGCGTCGCGGCATCCCATTGCAGGAGCCACGCCGCCGCAAGGAGGTTGTAGAGGATTAACACCCAATAAATTATGGCAAAGAAGAAGGTCGAAAAAGATATAAAAGCCGAGTTGTTCGGTCGTGCCAAGACGCTCCACATTCTCTTCAATGTGGTGGGCATCCTTGTCATCCTGCGTCTTGTGTGGGTGCTCTTCCTGAGTGCCGAGATTTCGGGCAACGCCGAGAAGTTGGAGGAGCGCATCTTCATCCGCGACACCATCCAGCCTCTGCGCGGCTCTATCCTTGCGCGTGGTGGCGAGCCGTTGGCGACATCCATCCAGCGCTACCGTATCGACTTCGATATGGGCAGCGAGGGCTTTGACTCGTTGGAGTTGTTCCAGCGCCACGCCGACTCGCTCTCGAAGTTGTTGAGCAACTTCTTCAAGGACCGCACCGCCAAGGAGTACTACCGCACACTGCTCAACGCCCGCAACTCGTGCATCAAGGTGGTGCATCTGCGCGACTCGGTGGCAAGGCGTCAGGGTTTTTTTAATCGCGTGTGGGACGCCATAACGAATGCCGACTTGCAGAAGATTCCTATCTACGACACCATCCGCAACCATCAGCCAGTGCAGATTTTGCCGCGCGCCGTGGATTTCCACGAGTGGCAGGAGTTGCGTACCTATCCCATCCTGAACTGGAATCTGGGACTCACCTACAAGCGTGTGCCGATTGATGCCCGCGTCTATCCCTACAACGAGGTCGCACGCCGCACGCTGGGCAAGGTGTCGGCTAATGTGAGCGAGGCGGACAAGCAGCAGCAACGAGGCCGCTATGGTCTGGAAAATATCTTCAGCGAGCAGTTGGCGGGCACGCAGGGCATACAACTGCGCCAGCGCATCGCCCCAGGCTTCTCTACGCTCGTGCATCGTGGCGACAGCATCGACGCCGAGGATGGTCTGGATGTAATCACCACCCTCGATGTCGAATTGCAGCACATTGCCGACGCCACCCTGCGCCGACAGATGACCGCCGAGAAGGCTATCTGGGGTACGGTCATCGTGATGGATGTCCAGACGGGCGACATCCTCGCTCTGGCAAATCTGGGCGAGACATCGGAGTTAAGTGGCGTCTATTACGAGAAGGACAACTACGCCTTCAACCGCCGCATCGAGCCTGGCTCGACATTCAAGTTGGTGTCGCTGCTGGCCTTGACCGAGGATAAGAAGTTGCCTATCACCCAGTGCTACGATGCCGAGAACGGCAAAACGGTCATCGTGGGCAAGTACGGACCAAAGGTTACCGACGACCACAACTGCGGTGGCGAGATTGATATGAAGACCGCCACAGCGCAATCCTCGAATGTCTATTTTGCCAAGGCGATTTACGAGAACTACAACAACGACCGCGACGGCTATGTGAAGTTCTTGCGCGAGCGCCTGCATCTGGGCGAGGACATCGGCTTCAAGAATATGGAGGAGAAACTCCCCTACATCCCCGACCCCGAGAACAAGAAGCAGTGGTCGGCGCACACCCTGCCCAATATGGGCTACGGCTATGCCATCGAGTTGCCTCCAATCCGTATGGCGACGCTCTACAACGCTGTGGCAAATGGCGGTAAGATGGTTGCGCCCCGACTGGTGAAGGAGTTGCGCCGTGGCGACAAGGTGGTGGAGTCGTTCCCCGTAAATGTTATGTCGGAGAGCATCTGCTCGCCCGAGGCTCTGGCAATCATCAACGAGTGTCTGGTCGAGACAGCCCGCACGGGTACCACCAAGGGCTTCTTCAAGGATACAACCGCCTTCCGCGTGGCGTCAAAGACGGGTACGGCAAAGGTGGCACAGCGTGGCGACGGTGGTGGCGCGGCATACTCCGACGGCTACTATATGGGCTCGCTGGCGGCATTCTTCCCCGCCGACAACCCTAAATATACGGTCTTTACCTCAATCTTCACCAACCGCCGCACCCGCCGCAACTACTATGGTGGTGCGCTGGCAGGACCTGTGGTGCGCGACATCGTGAACTACATCTACTACCGCGATGCCGACTGGCACCAGCAGATGCAGAGCGCCGAGATGAGACAACACCCCCACCGCATCAAGGGCGGCAACATCGCCTCGGTGCGTAAGGTGGCTGATAAGTTCTCGCCCCGCGTATCGTTCACCGACCGCGAGGGGTGGGGCGTGGCTCGCACCGACACGCTGCTGAATGTTGATATCCGCACCATCAGCGAGCAGGGCACAATGCCTAATGTTGTGGGTATGGGTCTAAAGGATGCACTCTACATCCTGGAGAGCCGCGGCCTGAAGGTGAAATTCTCGGGCAAGGGCACAGTACGCAACCAGAGCATCCGCGCGGGCGAGCGCATCTCGTCGGGTGCGACGGTTAGCATAACATTGAAATAGAATAGGTTAGATATGAAACAATTAAGCGAATTACTCTCTTCGACCGCTGTGGTGCAGTTCACAGCCTCGTCGGATGTGACCATCCAGGCGCTGAACTACGATTCGCGCAAGGTAGCGGCGGGCGACTGCTTCTTCGCCATCCGAGGCACGCAGTCCGACGGTCACGACTACATCGCCGCCGCCATCGAGCGAGGCGCGGTGGCTGTGGTGTGTGAGGCTCTGCCCGAGCAGTTGGTCGAAGGTGTAAGTTATGTTGTTGTCGAGGATAGCAACGCCGCAATGGCCGACATCGCCGCCGCCTTCTACGACTACCCATCCGAGGAGTTGGAGTTGGTGGGCGTGACGGGCACAAACGGCAAGACTACGGTTGCGACACTATTATACGACCTCTACACGATGATGGGTCATCGTGCGGGACTCGTCTCTACGGTGGTCTATCGCGTGGGCACGAAGGAGATTCCCTCGACCCACACCACGCCCGACGCCATCCGCCTGAACGCAATGCTGCGCGAGATGGTTGATGAGGGTTGCGACTACTGCTTTATGGAGGTGTCGTCGCACTCGGTGGTGCAGGACAGAATACGCGGCTTGCAGTTCCGTGGCGGTATCTTCACCAACCTTACGCACGACCATCTCGACTACCACGGCACCTTTGCCGAGTATATCAAGGCGAAGCGCCGCTTCTTCGATGGCCTGCCCAAGAACGCCTTTGCTCTCACGAACATCGACGACCGCAACGGCGAGGTGATGGTGCAGAATGCGGTGGCGCAGGTGAGCCGTTACTCGCTCCGCGCGCTGGCGGATTTTCGTTGCAAGGTGCTGGAGATGTTGTTCGACGGTATGTTGCTGGATGTATGCGACAGAGAGGTGTGGGTGCAGTTCCTCGGTCGCTTCAATGCCTATAACCTTCTGGCTGTGTATGGCACAGCGATGTTGCTTGGCGCAAGCAGCGACGAGGTGTTGCAGGCGATGAGTCTGTTGCGCTCGGTGAGTGGTCGTTTCGAGCCTCTGCGCTCCGAGAGTGGCATTACTGCCATTGTCGATTACGCCCACACGCCTGATGCGCTTGAGAATGTGATAGCAACCATAAACGACATACGCCGTGAGGGTCAGCAACTTATCGTTGTCTGCGGCTGCGGTGGTGACCGCGACTCTACCAAGCGCCCCGAGATGGGTCGCATAGCGTCGCGCGAGGCGGACATCGCCATCTTCACCTCCGACAACCCACGCACCGAGAACCCCGAGACCATCCTCGACCAGATTGAGGCTGGCGCGGTGGAGGGTGCTCGCACACTACGCATCAGTGACCGCGAGCAGGCCATCCGCACCGCAGTGATGCTTGCCAAGGCGGGCGACATCATCCTCGTGGCGGGCAAGGGTCACGAGACCTACCAGATCATCGGCACCGAGAAGCGCCACTTCGATGACCGCGAGGTACTGCGAAGCGCATTTGGAATTCTTAATTCAAAATTCAAAATTCAACATTAGATATGCTTTATTCACTCTTTCGTCTGTTAGACGAGCGATTTGACCTCCCTGGAGCGGGTATGTTCCAATACATCTCGTTCCGTGCAGCGGCGGCAATCATCCTTTCGCTGTTGATTACCATCTTCTTTGGTCGCACCATCATCCGTATGTTGCAGCGCCACCAGATTGGCGAGGAGATTCGTGACCTCGGTCTTGAGGGACAACTCTCAAAGAAGGGCACCCCAACGATGGGCGGTGTGCTCATTCTGCTGGCGGTGCTTGTGCCCACGCTTCTGGTGGGTAAGTTGGACAACATCTATGTTATCCTGATGCTCATCTCGACCGTATGGCTCGGCGTGCTCGGTTTTCTGGATGACTATATCAAGACCTTCCGCCACAACAAGGACGGCCTGAAGGGTAAGTTCAAGATTGTGGGTCAGGTGGGACTTGGCATCATCGTCGGCATCGTGATGTGCTTCTCGCAGGAGGTCGTTATCCGCGAGAAGGTATCTGCCCCCACCGAGACCATCTACCTCGACGAGGCGGGTCAGACCGTTGTCACCCAGACCCAGCGCACTGTGATGAGCCCAACGCCACAGAAGACCACCAAGACCACCATTCCATTCGTTAAGGACAACGAGTTCGACTACGGCTGGCTGGTTGGCGGCGTGGATATTCTCACCTGGCTGCTCTACATCGGCGTGGCTATCTTCGTGGTTACGGCGGTGTCGAATGGAGCGAACCTGACGGACGGACTGGATGGTCTGCTCTCGATGGTGTCGGTGCCTATTGTGATTGTTCTGGGTGTGCTGGCATACCTCTCGGGACACATCATCTACGCTGATTATCTGAACATTATGTATATCCCCGAGAGTGCCGAACTGGTGGTCTTTGCAGCCGCTATGGTGGGCGCTCTGATGGGCTTCTTGTGGTATAACTCGTTCCCCGCACAAATCTTTATGGGCGATACGGGCTCACTCTCTATCGGCGGTATCATTGCGGTGTTCGCGCTCTGCATCCGCAAGGAGTTGCTCCTGCCGCTGATGTGCGGTCTGTTCCTCGCCGAGGCTGTGTCGGTGATGGTTCAGGTGAGTTACTTCAAATACACCAAGCGTAAGTATGGCGAGGGCAGACGCGTGCTGCTGATGTCGCCTCTGCACCACCACTACCAGAAGAAGGGTTTGTTTGAGACCAAGATTGTGATGCGATTCTTCATCGTCTCGCTTCTGCTCTGCGCCTTCACTTTGGTAACACTTAAGATGCGATAAAAAATACATAGAACGGTAATTTTGGCATCTGACTGGTGCGAGAATGCTCATTTACATCAAGTAAACTCCGCTTCTCGCCCTGCGACCAGCCTCAAAATTCCTCGTTCTCTGTGATTTTTGAAAATATAAGACAAGATAAGAAAATATAAAAGATGAAAAAGATAGTAGTTTTGGGTGGCGGCATCAGCGGCTATGGCTCGGCAGTGCTTGCCAAGAAGAGGGGCTTTGATGTCTTCCTCACCGATATGGGCAAGGTGGCGGATCGCTACGCCAAAATCCTCGACGAGTGGGGTATCGAGTGGGAGCAGGGTCAGCACACTATGGAGCGCATCCTCTCGGCCGACGAGGTCATCAAGTCGCCTGGTATCCCCGAGAAGGCGGCTGTGGTGAAGGCTTTGCGTGAGCAGGGCACACCGATTATTTCCGAGATGGAGTTCGCCGCTCGCTATATGGGCAAGGCGCGCACCATCTGCATCACTGGCTCAAATGGCAAGACCACCACAACCTCGCTCATCTACAAGATTATGCGCGATGCGGGCGTGAATGTGGCTCTGGGCGGCAATATCGGCGAGAGTTTCGCCTATCAGGTCGCGACCGAGCAGTTCGACTGGTATGTGCTTGAGTTGAGTTCGTTCCAGTTGGACGGAATGTACGACTTCCGCGCGGATGTGGGTGTGCTGATGAACATCACTCCCGACCACCTCGACCGCTACGACTACTGCTTCCAGAACTATGTCGATTCCAAGTTACGCATTACGCGTAACCAGCACTCACTCAACTACTTCATTTACTCGGCTGACGATGAGGCCATTGCGGCGGAACTCGCCTCCGACAAGTACGATTTCCGTATGCGCCAACTCCCATTTGCGGCAAAGGCGGCTGTGGCGAGCGGTGCGGGCGACGCCTTCTTCGATGGCGAGGAGTTTACAGCAACGGTGGGTAAGAAGAGCGTGACGATTGATACCGCAAAGATGAAGATTGCGGGTCTGCATAACGCCTACAACGCTATGGCGGCGGCCTTGGCGACCCTCGCGGCGGGTGTTGAGCCCGAGCAGGTGGCGCAGTCAATCTACGACTTCAGCCCCGTTGAGCACCGCCTTGAACCTGCGGGCGAGAAGGATGGCGTGAAGTGGATTAACGACTCGAAGGCTACCAATGTCGATTCGGTGTGGTACGCGCTTGAGAGTATGACCCGCCCCGTGGTGTGGATTGCGGGTGGTACGGACAAGGGTAACGACTACACTCCGCTGAAGGAGTTTGCCCGCGCGAAGGTTAAGTGTCTGGTATGTATGGGTTTGGACAACGATAAGTTGGTGCGCGAGTTCAGCGACATCGTGCCCCAGGTCATCAGTTGCTCCTCGCTTGACGAGGCTATGCAGGCGGCACGCGGCGCAGCCGTTGAGGGCGATGTGGTGTTGCTCTCACCCGCTTGTGCAAGTTTCGACCTCTTCAAGAACTACGAGCACCGAGGCGACCTCTTCAAGCAGTGGGTCAAGGAGAATGTACTCTAATTTGAACGGAAAATAGATTGAGGCTTTGACCTCTATCTTCGTAGGCGAGGAGATGCAAAACAGGCGTTACGCCTGCCCCCAGCCTCCAAAGATAAAATAAAAATAGAAAACTATGGCAGAGCATAACGAGCCAATGAACTCGCAACCCTCGTCGCAGGACGATGTTGCCGTTCGCTACGACATACACCCCCAGGGCGGTTTCAGCGAGACGCTGAAGCGACTGTTTGGTGGCGACAGAGTGTTGTGGATTATCATAATCGCGCTGATGGTGATTTCGGTGCTGGTGGTCTATTCTTCGACCGCCAAGATGGCCTATATGCCCAACTCGGGTTCCTCTACGACGGCCTTCCTGCGTCGTCAGCTCATTATGCTGGTTGTCTGCGTGGGCGCGATTTTCTTCTTCCACCGCATCAACTCCAAGTGGTATCGTATGACGGCGGGCTGGGTCTTTTGGTCGGGCGTCATCCTCACGCTGCTGGCATACTTTGTCGGCGTCAAGACCAACGATGCGGCACGCTGGATTAACATTCTGGGCTTCCAGTTCCAGCCCTCGGAGTGGTTGAAGTTGGGCGTTGTGATGTACCTTGCCAAGGCTCTCGCCAAACGACAGGATACGATTGACACTCTGCGAATTATGCCAACGCTGAAGTTCTGGCACTGGGGCGACGATAAGCAAAAACGCATCTTCACCGAGGGCACTGTGCCTCTGCTTCTGCCCATCATCTTGAGTTGCGCTGTCATCCTCCCCGCCCACACCTCATCGGCGGTGCTGGTGGGCGCGATTTCGCTCGCGATGCTCTTTTTGGGTCGCGTAAATGTGCGCGAGATAGGTCGCATTGTGGGTGTCGGACTGGCTGGTCTGCTGCTGATTTTGAGTCTTGGTCTGGGTCGAGGTGATACCGCCCAGGGTCGTTTTTCGACCTGGTGGATGCTCTGGACGCAGGACCGCACCGAGGTGCTCGCCAAGGATTTGACCGACACCGAGCGCGCGATGATTGCCATCCACAAGGGCGGCATTATGGGTCGCGGCGCGGGTCAGAGTGCGGTGCGTGTTGAGATGACCCACCCAGAGAGCGACTACGCCTTCGCCTTCTTCGCCGAGGAGTACGGCTTTGTGATGGCGATGATTCTGCTGGCGTTGTACCTTTGGGTCTTCTTCCGCGCGATTGACATCTTCGACAAGTGCCCCAAGAAGTTCCCCTCGCTGCTTGCGCTGGGCATCGCGCTGATGATTACGGGTCAGGCGCTGATGCACATTATGGTGACGGTGAACATCCTCCCCGAGACGGGTCAGAACCTGCCCCTCATCTCTCGCGGCGGCTCATCACTGCTCTTCACCTCCGTCGGCATAGGTATGCTCCTTAGCGTCAGCCGCCAAACCGAGGAGGGCAGCCACACCACCGATTAATCGTGGCGGGCAGGCGGAAATTGCTTTTATTTGACTAAATTTGCATAATATAACGGGGTGGGAAACCCGAGGAAAAGAGAATAAAAAACACGAGATATGTCAAAAACCATCACACTGCAACTATCGCCCAAGCAGGCGGCGGATGCCGAGTTTTACACCTCGCTGGCGGCGAGGCAGGCGGGCATAAAGCGTAGCGATGTGGCGCTGGCGAGGGTGGTGAAGCGCTCGATTGATGCGCGTCGCACGCCCGTAAAGGTAAACCTCACGGTGGAGATTTTCATCGACACCGACGAGCAGCCCCAGCCTATCCACTTCGACTACCCCGATGTGAGCCACTCTACCGAGGTGGTGGTTGTCGGCTCGGGTCCTGCGGGTCTCTTTGCTGCGTTGCGCCTTATCGAGTTGGGCCTGAAGCCCATCCTTCTGGAGCGAGGCAAGGAGGTGCTGCCGCGTAAGCGCGACATCGCCCTCATCAACCGCAACCTCGACATCGACCCCGACTCAAACTACGCCTTTGGCGCGGGTGGTGCGGGCACATTCTCTGATGGTAAACTCTTCACGCGCAGCAAGAAGCGCGGCGACTATAACAAGGCGTTGCAAACGCTTGTATATCACGGTGCTACGCCCGAGATTCTCTACGAGGCGCACCCACATATCGGTACCGACAAACTGCCACGCATCATCTCGAACATCTGTTCGACAATCGTAAATTCGGGTGGCGAGATTCACTTCTCAAGCAAGGTTACGGGCTTCAAGATTGACCACCAGCACAACCGCATCGAGGGCGTATGGGTGGGCGATAAACTCATCGAGGGCGCGGCGGTGGTGCTCGCTACGGGTCACTCGGCGAAGGACATCTACCACACGCTCTACAACGACGGCGTGCGTCTTGAGGCGAAGGGCTTTGCTATGGGCGTGCGTATCGAGCACCCACAGCGACTCATCGACTCCATCCAGTACCACCAGCCCGAGCGCGGCGAGTATCTCCCTGCGGCGGCCTATTCGCTTGTAAATCAGGTGGAAGGACGAGGCGTATATTCATTCTGTATGTGCCCTGGCGGTTTCATCGTGCCTGCGATGACCGACGCGGCACAGTCGGTGGTGAATGGTATGTCGCCCAGCGGTCGCAACTCGCGATGGGCCAACTCGGGTCTTGTGACCGAGGTCAGGGTGGAGGACTTCGCGCACCTTGAGGCGGAGCACGGAGCATTGGCGGGACTCGTCTTTCAGCAGCAGTTGGAGGAGGCGGCGCGCCTGAATGGTGGCGACAAGCAGGTTGCCCCCGCACAGCGTGTGTCTGACTTCGTGGCGGGCAGGGCTTCGACATCGTTGCCCGCGACATCCTACATCCCGGGCTTGTGCTGCTCGCGACTGGATAGGTGGATGCCCGACTTTATGGCGTCGGCACTGCGTAAGGGAATTGCATCATTTGACAGGAAGATGAGGGGCTATGTGACACCCGAGGCGATTGTGGTGGGCGTGGAGTCGCGCACCTCGACCCCAGTACGCATACCTCGTGATAGTGAGACACTTATGCACACCGAGATTGCAGGCTTGTTCCCTTCGGGTGAGGGTGCTGGATACGCTGGCGGCATAGTCTCGGCGGCACTCGATGGCGAGCGCGTGGCGGATGCCGTAAGAAGATATATAAAGTAGTGAAACGATGGATGTAAGACTTGATAAATACCTTTGGGCGGTGCGTGTCTTCAAGACCCGCTCTGACGCCGCCGACGCCATCCGCAACAACCGCGTGATGGTCAATAACGCCTACGCCAAGCCCTCGCGCGAGGTGAAGGAGGGCGACATCATCTCCGTGAAGAAGATGCCTGTGACATATCAGTACAAGGTGCTGGAGTTGGTTTCGAGCCGTCAGGGCGCGAAGAATGTACCCCAGTATTGCCTAAACATCACTCCACAGGAGGAGTTGGACAAACTCACCGTACCTCGCGAGACCGTATTCGTATTCCGCGAGCGCGGAACGGGTCGCCCCACAAAGAAGGAGCGCCGCGAGATAGACGCCCTGATGGACGGCTTCTACTTCGACGAGGAGGAGTTGGAATAGGGGGAATTTAAAATTCAGAATTCAACGCTGCGTTTAAGCGAGGGCAATGTAAAAAAAATTTTTACCTTGCCGAGCGGAGCAGCGAAAAGCCACCCTTGCGGTGGGTTAAAATTCATAATTAAGGGGTCACTTCAAGGTGTGCCCCTTTTTCATTATATATAATGCAGAAAATATTATCTTCGGTGGCGGGGCAGGCGTAACGCCTGTTTTGCATTTTCCTTGATGATATATATATCTTCGTGGGTAGCGGGGGTGGCGCAGAGCGCCATATCCACTTTAGATACGCCCATTCGGGCGAACTTTGCGAGTATATTTATCTTCGGTGGCAGGGGGCGGTAGCGAGTTTCACTCGCTATGCCACCGAAGATACGCATCTAAAGATGCGCGTTAAAAGCATCCAACAAAAAAGGCTACCCCTCGGCAGCCTTTTATTCTGAAATACTCTAAAATATTCTAAAAATCAACTCTTTACAACCACTTCTTATACCTGAAGTACAATATGGTCACACCCGAGGCGAGCACCATCAGGAAGATGGCGAAGATGTAGCCCAGCGGAATGCTGTAACCGCCGAGTTCCCACACCCAGTTCAGTTCGGGCATAAACTTGAAGTTCATACCATAGATACTCGCGATAAGTGTCGCGGGGAGGAAGATTACCGCCGCCACCGAGAAGATCTTTACAATCTCGTTCTGCTCGATGTTAATCAAGCCCAGCGCCGAGTCCTGGATATAGTCCAGACGCTGGAACGAGAAGTCGGCGTGGTTGATGAGCGAGTTCACATCCTTAATCATCAACTGCAAGCGTGGGTAAATATCGTTGGGGAAGCGCTCCGAGCGCAGGATGCTCGAGAGGATTCGCTGTCGGTCAAAGATGTTCTCGCGCAGGACCATCGTATTCTCCTGCAACTCGTTGATGCGGTGGATGACGGTCTTGTCGATGGTATCCTCGGTGTTGATGTCCTTGCTGAGCGCCGCTACCTGCTTCGCCACAAACTCCACAAGGTCGGCATCGAAGTCGATACGCACCTCGAGTAGCGATATAAAGATGTGATAACCAGTCGAGTAGCCTCTATAGTTCATCTGCAGGCGCTTCTCCGCCTCGCGGAAAGTGCGCGACTCGGTGCCACGCATTGACACCAGCACACCCTCATTCGAGAGGATGAATGACACAGGCTCCACCGAGAACGAGTCGTCGTGTGGCACGAAGAAGTTGGTGTTCGAGATGATTGAGTTTTCGTTCTCCGAGTACTTTGATGTTGACTCAATCTCCTCGACCTGCTGGCGGGTCTGGAGGCTCTCCTCCATAAAGTTCTCCACGGCCTTCTGCTCCTTGATTGATGGCGAGAGAAGGTCAATCCAGAGAATATCATCATAGCCCAAATTCTCCAACAATTCGGGCTCGGCGTTGCGTATGATTTTGTTATATTGCTTGAGATAGATTGTAAGCATTACTGCAATGTTTTACGGGTTGATGACTCCTTTAACATCCTGTCTGCCGACGAGCAACACGCCGACACGGTCGCGCCCACCGCTGGGGCTAACCTCTTCAGCCCGGGTTGGATCGCGGCTCAACCTTGAGTCCCGCGTTCCAGAACTTTTGCAGTGCCGAGTGCTTCTCGGCGTTGAATACGAAATCTATGTTTTGTGTCAGATAGTCATAAGCGTTGTAGTGCTTCTGGTCGAAGCCTGCCTCCACTACCGCCTCCCAGATGGACTCCACACCCAGCGTCAGCGCACGCTGCAGGGCGTCGATGTGCTCGTATGAGGTGCCCTTGCGAGCCACCCACACAGCAAAGGCAAACGGCATACCCGTAGCCTTGTTCCACTCCTCCGAGAGGTCGTAATTGTAGTTGAACAACTCCTCGTGGTCGAACACCTTGTCGCCAATCAAGAGGAAGCCATCCGTAGCCTCGGCATAGGCAACCTGCGTGTAGTCCTCAAGCGTGTACCACTCGGGCTGGATGCGCCAGTAGTGGGCAGCCAGATAGCCGATAAGTTGCACCGAGGTGCGCGAGTGTGCATCAAGGAATATGCGCTTCACCTGGTGGATGGGCACATTCGAGAACAACTCTACCGTACGCACCTTGCCTGATGCGCCGATACAATAATCGGTAATGATGTTTGTTGATTTCAGCGTGGGAACCATAGCCGATGGCATCAGAGCGATGTCGGCCTTACCCTCGATGTAGTTCTTATAACACCCCGCGGGAGGAGTCAAAAGCAGGTCGGCACGAAGGCTACCCTCGTGCTTGATACCATAGATGAATGGTATCGTATTCAAGTACGACACAGCCGCAATTGTTGGAGTAGTAACCATCATCCATAAAGTATCCTAATTAGTTCAACACTTGCACTTTACCCTCTCGGCAAAGCACTTTGACTTGCAAATATAACAAAATTTATACAAAATCCCAAAAAATATTTCCAAAAGCCGCCCCACCATAAGGAAATTTTTAGAAAAGGCTACCGCTCTGGGTCGCAGAATTAATATAATGCCCCGTCACGAGGGGCTTTTCTAAAACAAAGTGCACAAAAATCTGCCGCGGCGTGTGCCCGAGTCCGAGAGGCGCAGGGCGTACTGGTCGTGGGTGATGCGGATGTTGAGGTTGTGGCGCGCCTTCATCTCGTTCATCATCTCGACAAAGGGCTTGCCGTGGGCGTCCCCCGCATCCACGAAGAAGAACTTGTGCGCCAGGTAGTAGTGAATCATCTCGTGTACCAGCACATCACGAAAATCCTCCTCCGAAAAATCGTATTTCCTTGAGATATAGATAGTTTTATAGGGAATCTTCTTGCGTTCCCACCTGTTTACGCGGTACGAAAAACTCCCCAACTGACGATACGAGTCCTGCAGCCCGAACTTACACATCTGCAACTCCGAATTGAAATATAGGGCGTTGTACTCTGTGAATTTTTGCTTGAAGTACTTCTCTGTGAGCTTCATTTTTTCGTGGATTCTTCGCGATTTTGAGGATGCTTGCGGGTGATTTTTGCGCTCTGCATCCCGCTAAACCTTTTGCAAGGTTACCCCGAATGTTTGACAAATTTTGTCACTCTGCGAAAATATTATGCTGCCATTTTGGGTTGGCGCGGGGATAATTTTTGAAAATTTTTGGTGCATTGTTTGGGATAATCAGAAAATTATATAACTTTGCAATGCTTTTGGCAAAACGCCACACCAGCTGCGGATATGGTGTAATTGGTAGCCACGTCAGACTTAGGATCTGATGCCGAGAGGCGTGGGGGTTCGAGTCCCTTTATCCGCACTTCAAAAAGAGCAGACATTGCGTTCTGCTCTTTTTTTGTGCGGTGTCCGCAACTATATTGATAATCCCTCCAAACCTCCCTTTGGAAAGGGAGGCTTCGGGTCGGGCTGTGGGAAGATATTTTATTTTCAAAGGCATCCCCGCTTCACCTCGTTGCGCGAGGCGGCCGAGCCTTTATCCGCAACTATATTGACATTCCCTCCAAACATCCCTTTGCCCAGGGGAGGTTTTTTGGTCGTGCAAAAATTCGCTCTCCGCGATAAAATTATCCCTCATCCAGCCCATATTTCCGCTTGGAAAATCGGGAGGGATTTATTATCTTTGTTCATCGAACCTGAAAATATATTTCCGATGAAAACATATTCGACCTTAAAGAGTTGGTGCAAGAAGCAGCCAACCAAACAAGTCTCGCCCTCGAAGAACACTTACCCCACCGATGGCCCAAAGGTCTACAGCATCCTGGGCGGCATCATCGGTGACATTGCCGGTAGCACCCGAGAGGGCTACCGCCGCAATGTGCTCTCGCCACGCAAGTTGCTCACATCCAGCAGTTCCTTCACCGACGATACCTCGCTGATGATGGCTGTGGTGGAGTGGTTGGGTGATCGCGAATCCGAGTTGGCTGATTACCTAATCAAGTGGCGCAAACGATACCCCCACGCAGGCTATGGCAGTTCGTTCAAGGCGTTTGCCGAGACTCGTCAGGCGCAGGCGTCGGGTGGCAATGGCGCGGCTATGCGTGTAGCCCCTTTTGGCGTTGTGGCGACGACGCTGGAGGAGGCGGTGGCGCTCGCCGAGCAGCAGTGCAAGGTATCCCATCTGGCCGATGTATCCATTGTGGGTGCGCAGTCGGTCGCGGCGGCGGTCTTTATCGCGAAGGAGGGTCGCTTGGGTGGCTTGTCTGCCGAGGAGGTCAAGTCGAAGGTCAAGTCATATGTCGAGGATAACTTCGGCTACAATCTTGGCAGAAGCCTCGAGCAGATACAGGCTCAATCTTATGACCTTGCCAAGCAGCGCGAGGAGTACCGCAAAACGGGTGTTACGCCAAAGGGCTATATCAATACATCTAACGCTGCGCTTTCGTGCCCGATGGCGATTAGTGCGTTCCTGCTTGGCGGCAACTACGAGGAGGTTGTCCGCTACGCCATTGCGATGGGCGGTGACACCGATTCCATAGCCTGCATGGCGGGCGCTATCGCAGCGCAGTTCTACGGCATCCCGCAGTCGCTGGCCGACGAGGCTATCGTATATCTGCCACGAGGGATTGTTAAGGTTCTGCAGACTTTCGAGCCACACAACAACTTCGTTGCTTCAAAGGTTGCGCCGCCGAAAGTGAGCCGCTGGCGCGAGAATTGCGAGACGATTGTCTATGGCAGCGGCAATAATGATAACGAGAGTGGCTATGGCGAGACTGTCCTGTCGCGATTCACCCGTCGCCCTCAAGAGGGCTACGCGATTCCTACCATCGGCAAGAGTCTCGAGGAGATTCAGCAGGGCGTGGCGACATTTATTGACTACGCGAAGAATCATCCCGAGAGACGATTCCATGTGCGTAAGGTGGGCTACGACAAGGCGGGCTACACGCCCGAGCAGATTGCGCCTATGTTCGCCACCACGAAGGACTTGACTAATGTTCTGCTTCCCAAGGAGATAGTCGAAGCGCTCGGCTGGTAATCATCACGCCCGAAAAGCCCGAAAAGCCCGAAGCGCCCGAAAATCGGAATCTAAATGGCAAAAAACACCCCAGCCGCCACATTGTGGTTGCTGGGGTTTGTGTTATGTGTTGCTTGGGTCGCCTTACCACTCACACTCAATCTCCTCGACCGAGAGGAAGTTTTCGATGCTCTCCTCGTCGTTGCCCTGCCAGCAGTCGTGCGCGGGCGAGAGGTAGCCCTCCGACACTGTTGTGCCCGCCTCGACGCGGATGCCACAGGCGGCGAATGCCTCCAGCGCCTTGATGGCCTTCAGGCGCGAGTCGAATGCGCCGAGCACCTTCGTAGAGTTGGTCACGCCATCCACGCGCGTGTGCAGCACCGCAAAGATGCGCTTTGGGTCGGCCTTCTCCAACTCCGCCTCGACAATCTGCACCTTGAAATTACACTCGGTGATGGTCTCGCTGTCGGTGAAAGTCCACTCGGTGCGCTCGGCATTAACATATTGTTTATCAATCCATTTGCGATACTCCGCCTCGATGTACTCCTCGCCTTCGCCGTCATCCTCCCACAACTCCTTGTAATCCTCACACTCGCTGTAGATGCTCTGGTGCATCGCCTCCACAGCATCATTCAAAAAGAGGAACGCGCCATCGGCAGAGTGCGACGAATACTCCTGGTCGATAACGGAATTTGTGACAACAAACAGATATTTTTTCATACTTTTCCTTGATTTATTTATTCATTTTCGTGTCCGCCGCCCCATCCTAGCGCGGCATTGCTAATGGCAAATATAGTGCTTTTTCGCATATTTTCGCCCCTTTTTGGGCGTAATATTTCAAGGTGTGAGGAATTTTTCCTAACTTTATAGTCGCCGTGCGGCTATGGTTGCTACTGAATGGCAAAAGACTGCTAACACCCTGAAAATGAAACCTTTTGATTACATATCTTCTCCCGTTGAAAACATCTGCGCGCGTGTGGAGCGGTTGCCGATGATGGTGGTGATGGCGGGAGTTGCTGTGGGGATAGTCGTTGCCGACCGTCTGCGCCCGGAGTTGTGGGTCGTGGCGGTCGGTTTTGTTGTTGCGCTGGTGGCGGCTCTTTGGCTTGGCGCGGGGCGGAAAACACAGAAAAATGCGACCCAAAACACGCATAGAAAAACCCTTCATCGTTGGCTGGTTGTGTCGGTGGTGCTCTTGGCGGGTGCGCTCGCTATTGCGTTGAGGCGGGCGGGCGATGTGCCGCTTGAGGGGTGGCGCGCGATGGAGATTGAGTTCCTTTCGGTGGCTCATCACTACCCCGAGAAGGTCGATTTCGATGCCCGCGTGGTTGCTGTGCGCGAGGGCGAGGAGTGGCGGCGTACGGCTATGGATGTGCGTGTGATGGTGCCCGCAGAGATGGGCATTGAGGTGGGCGACAGGGTGCTCTCGCGGAGTCGTCTGCGAGGGTTTGACGAGCGGACAAGTTATGGCGGATATATGCTTCGTGTGGGCGTTGCGGGGCGCATTTATCTTGATGCAGAGCAGGTGGCGCATCACGCGAAGGGGCGCGCTTCGGTGGGCGAGAGGTTGCGCCAACGGGCTATGCAACGCATTGAGGCTCTGCGCTTAACACCTTCGGTTGGGGCGGTGGTCTCGGCTATGAGTGTGGGCGAGCGGAGCAGGCTTACGCCCGAGATGAGACGCAGTTATGTACGCGCGGGCGGAGCGCATCTGCTGGCGGTGTCGGGTCTGCATATAGGCTTTCTGTTTGTGGTGGTCAATCTGTTGCTTATGCCCCTCACGGCTCTGCGTGGAGGTCAGTTGGCGCGTAGCGCGGTGGCGGTTGTGGTGATATGGCTCTATGCGATGATGGTGGGGATGTCGCCCTCGGTGATGCGCGCGGCGGTGATGTTCACGCTGGTGCAACTCTCTACGGCGCTGGGCAGTCGCACCACGCACCTTAACACCCTCTGCTTTGCCGCCACGATGATGCTTCTGTGGGATGCGCGGATGCTCTACGATGCGGGTTTTCTGCTCTCGGTGCTGGCCGTTGCGGCTATCGTGGAGTGGGGTGTGCCGCTGTCTCGCTGGCTCTGCCGCGAAAGACCCCACTTTGAACTTACCGAAAACCTCTACTCGTGGCGGCGTGCGATTTTAAGGCGCGTCGGGAGATGGGTTGTGACCACCTTTGTGGTGAGCCTTGTGGCAAGTGTCGCGACGATGCCACTCGCGGCCTCTATGTTTGGCGAGGTGTCGCTCTGGAGCGTGGGTGTCGGCACGCTGATGGTGCTGCTCTGCGCCGTTGCGGTGAGCAGTGCGCTGGTGTGGGTGATGATGCCTCTGCCGATGCTTCAGGGTGTGGCGCGATGGCTGCTGGAGGGCGTTGTGGGCACGATGAACGGCATTGCCGAGTGGTGCGCCCAGTCCAAAGTGATGGCGCATAGTGTCGAGTTCGATGCGGTGGCGTGCTGGCTGGTTTATATTGCCTTCTTGCTAATTACCCTTGCGCTTTGGAGTATGCCGAGAAAGAGATAATATTATCTTCGGCAGGCGTAACGCCTGTTTTACATTTGCTTTGTCTCAAAAGAATAAATCTTCGTGGGTAGCGGGGGTGGCACAAAGTGCCATACCCACGAAGATTCGGGCTTCGTCCCGTATTTTATTACAAACAAGAAAAGGATAATTTTGAATTTTGCCCTCTCAATGCGTATCTTTGCGCCATAAAATTATAACAACACCCAAAATGAAGATTTTCTACACAATCCTGCTGCTGGTTGTATCCAACATCTTTATGACCTTCGCGTGGTACGGCCACCTGAAGTTGCAGCAGATGAAACTCATCTCGTCGTGGCCACTCTATATGGTCATCCTCTTTTCGTGGGTTGTGGCGCTGGCGGAGTATTCGTGTCAGATTCCAGCCAACCGCATCGGCTTTGTGGGCAACGGAGGTCCTTTCACGCTGATGCAGTTGAAGATTATCCAGGAGGTCATCACGCTGGTGGTCTTTACCGTCTTTTCTACCGTCGTGTTCCGTGGCGAGAGCCTTCAGTGGAACCACTTTGCGGCATTCCTCTGCCTCATTGCGGCGGTATATTTCATCTTTATGAAGTAACACCCGATGACCCGCGCCGAACTCGACATACTCCTGATGCCCGAGGTGGCGGCTGCCGTTCGAGATAACCTCGAGCGCGACCCTCTGCGCATAGCGCTCGACAAGAGTGTCCCCTATGCCCGCGAGGTCGCCACGCAGGTAAAGTATCTGCAACGCGCCCGCCGTAAGTTGCCCCGTCTGTATGAGGCGTGTGGCATCATTCCGCCCCGCGCTTTCGAGCAGTCGTCGAGCGAGGAGTGTGCCTCGGCAAAGCGTATCAGCGGCGATAGCCTGCTCGATTTGACCTGCGGTCTTGGTATGGATGCGGCTGCCTTGTCGGCAAATTTCGGGCGCGTGGTGGCGCTTGAGCGTGATGAGGTGCTGGCGGATGTGACGCGCGAGAATCTGCACCGTATGGGCATCACAAATGTCGAGGTTGTGACCACCTCGGCGGAGGATTTCCTTGCCTCTACAACCGACCATTTCGACTGGGTTTATGCCGACCCCGACCGTCGCACCGACAAGGGCGAGAGGGTCTTTCGTCTGGAGGATTGCTCGCCGAATATCCTTGCGCGGATGTCACATATCAGGCGTGTGGGCGAGCGTCTGGCACTGAAAAATTCGCCTCTGTTCGATGTCGAGGAGGCGTTCAGGTTGTTCCCCCAGAGCGTTGTGGAGGTGGTGTCACTGCGTGGCGAGTGCAAGGAGGTGATGATTTACGATGGCGCACCCAGCGCCGCGATTGCCGCCGAGGCGGTGGGCAAGGGTCGCTGTGAGTTCGCGCTGGCGGAGGTCGATAACAGCCCCTGTAATGAGTCTTTCGAACCAAGCCGTTACACCCATCTTATCATCCCCGATGTAGCCCTCCAGAAGGGTCGTATCGTGGCGCACGCCCTGCGTGGCAAGGCGGATGTGTGGAGCAACAACTCCTTCGGTTTTGCCCGCGATTTGCAGACCGATGTGCTGGCGCGTGTTGAGCGCATCGAGCGCATTGAGCCCTTCGATATCAAGTCCCTGAAGCGCGAGATTAAGGGCAAGGGCGTCGATATCATTCTGCGCGAGTTCCCTATGGGAGTCGATGAGTTGCGTAAGCGCACTGGCGCCCGCAGCGGCAACGACAAAAAGATAGCCCTCACCCGCATCGCAGGCAAGGGCTACACAATATTTCTTGAGTAACTATTTCTACATTACATAGAGGCTATTACGCCAACTGCTCTGCGCTCTCATTTTTGAGTGCCAGACGCTTCACGATAATCACGAAGCCACCCGTAAGGATAAGGTTCGAGAGGATTGTGAGCAACGAGATGGCGAGCAACGGACCGCCCAAGCCGTAGCCGAGGCTCACGAAGATGATTCCTGCGCCCACCTCACCGCGAGTGAACATACCGATACTCAACGCGAGGCGCTCGGTGAGTTTGCGGTCGCGGTAGAAGAACATTGGCACCATCTTACCGATGTTAGATATGGTGGTCACTATCAGCACATGCATTGCAATCTCGCCCCACGACATCTGACCCACCTGACCGATGAGGCAGTCGCCCGCAGTGGCAGAGAAATCGACGCCCACGAAGAGCGGCGCGCTCAAGCCCACGAGGAACATAAAGAGGTAGGAGATGATTGTCGATGCCTTCTCGTCGGCTGCCGATGTGTTGTGGCGTGTCTTCATCACCATACCAAGCACGAAGGCTGGCAACAACACCTCGATATGGATTGCGGCGTCAGTGCCGAACAGATGCTTTGAGAAGAGGTAAAGACCCTGGCAGAGGAATACCAGAATGGTCGCGTAGCCGAGGATTGATGACCAGTCCTGCTGCATCTTGTACTTGTCGAGTTTTGTCCAACCCAGCCAGAGGCAGAAGAATACCACCACAGCAACCACGCCCAACTGCCACTTCCATCCAATCATAAAGATTTGCAGAGGAATCATCAGCAGGATGGTGTCGAGGTCGTCGAAGATAGCCAACACTCTGGTTTTCTGATATATCCACGACTTCTTCAAGCCCGCATTTGCCAGCATCGTAAAGAGGATACCCGCCGATGTAGGGGCGGCAAAACGGCTCAAGAGAAGGTTCTCCTTCCACGCATCCCAACTTGTGAAGAGGTCGCTTGGCAGCAGCGTCATATAGTAAAGACAGATGAGCAACCAGGGGGCTGCGGCTGTCGCCATTGCGATAAAGTAGTCGGCGGTGTAACTGCGCCAACGGCTCTTGTCGAGGTCGAACTCGCGACCAACATTAATCATAATGAATGCCAGACAGGTGTAGAGCATCACATCGAGTGTTGGCTTTGCCGAGGCAAACTTCTCAACACCCATCATTGTGGGCAGTGCCTGTGAGGCAATCAGACCAAGAATCAGGAATAGGGAAAAAAGAACGATTTTTCTCATTGTCAAATATTAGTGATTCAAATTTTTTTTATCGGTTTGCAAAGATAGAGCATTGCCCGAAGAAGTGCAAAAAATGGGTGTTAAGAAATTGTGAATTACACTTTTACGTCCTCTTTCGGCACACTTTTTGCGTCGTTTGTGCCCCTCGTTTGCTCACTTGCGGGGGCGCATCACGAGCCGCCGATGATGATTGGGATACTCCTCTCGCGCGGCATCTTCATACCCAGCGGCAGGGTCATTCGCAGTGTGTAGGTGCTCTCCACACCCTTGCCATCCTTCATCGCGGGCACCCATCGTGGGGCGGTGGCGAGCGCCTTCAGCACGCGCTTCAGCAGTCGCTTCTCGGTAGCCTCCAGCACCTCATCGACCACAGCCACGCCGTCGGGCTTGATGGTAAGGCGGATGACCACCCTCGCAACGGGATTTGCGGGGTACTCCCACTTCACATTACGGCTCACATAATCGGCCAGCAGGGCACTCTCGCCGTCAATCTCAAAACGCGCGGGGGTGTCGTAGCGCAACGAGATAAGGATAACGCCATTCGAGGCATCCTGACCATACTTCGCCACGCTCTCCTCGTCGGCGGGCAGCAGCGTGTTGGTGGCAATATCGTCGGGGTCGATGCGCTTAACCTCATCCTCGCTCATCCTCACACCATTCACAATATAGATAGGTGGACGATGCACAAAGACCTGCGAAAAGGCATTTTCACAACCCATAATGATAAATGTGATGAGTAGTGTTATGCGAAATAGTTTGTTCATAGTTTTCTTTTGTATATTTATCTTCGGTGGCTGGGGCGTCGATGTGCAAAGCGCATTGAGCCACCGAAGATACGCCTCGCACCGAGGCGTGATATAATCTCTAATTTCGAATTCTAAATTTTAAATTCTGCATTTTGAATTCCTAACGCTTCCCCATCCCCCTCTATTGCCCGAGCCTTAAAAGATAAGAGCCTGCCAAGCATATTGGACAGGCCCTTGAGTTATTCAGCCACTCGGCGCTAAAGTTTGAACTTGTAGTCCAGACCTATGACATGGCAATTCTGTTTCTCGTGTCGCCACTCCTTCAGGTCGCCCTTGTTGGCCTTGTATCGCGCGTCATACGACTGGTTCATCTGGTACTGGTAGTAGAAGTCCAGTCGGTGGTAGTTGTTAATCTTAAACTCTGTACCCACAGCGAAGCGCAGACGGTTCATATACTGCTTGTATGCTGGTGCATACTGCTTGTAGTTTGGCACGGCGCTCACGGCGTTGAGTGTAGTGTAGAGTTCTGCGTATGCGTAAGGCTCCCAACGGCACTGACGGATGTCGTAGGCTACCTTAAGGCGTGAACGCAATGTGAGCAGTGGGTTTGTGTGCTCGTACTTGTTCACCGAGTCGGCGCGGAAGTTCGCTCTCAAACGCTCACGCAGCGAGAGTTTCACTCGACCCACCTTGTATGAGCCAGTCACATCGACATTCACCAGGTGGCGCATCTTCCACTCCACCTCCTCGACGCCCGTTACGGTGTTCATCTCGGCATCGCGCACATTCACAAAACTGTAACTTGCGCCCAACTTGAGCCAGGGCAACACCTTGTAGCCCACGCCCACGGTCGAGAGAATCTTATCCACATCGCTCACATTGTTGTGCATACGCACCTGCTCGCTCCACTCCAGCGAGAGCGACTTTGTGAGCGGAATATCCAGTATGGCGCGTGCGCGCATCTGAACATCGTCATCGAGTTTCACCTCCTGCAATGGGAGTGGCAGTGTGTTCTGCTGCGCCAGCAGTGAGGTGCAGGTCATCAGAGCCACAGCAAGCGTCAAAAGGCGTAGTGATAGTTTCATAGTTTTTCAGGGGTTAAAGTGTTTGCTTAAACTCCATTTCGGGCTGGTTGCTTTATACGAACTGGTTAGGCTTTGTGACGGTATCCACCGAGTTTGTCTCGCCCTCTGGCAACTCGTAATACACCTTCACGAAGGCAACATCACGCAAGAAATCTACATGACCTACCTCTACCTTCTCGACCTTGTGACCCAGACGCTCCTCGAGGTCGGCAATCATCTCTGCGCGCTTCTCTGGGGCGATGAGGTTAATCTTCTCGTAGATAACGAGCTTTGCCGATGTGTGACGCAACAGGCGAGTATTCTCGACTGCCCAAATCAGGAGCATCAGCAACGCATTAGCTACAATCAACTCTACATAACTGATATTCAGCGCCAAACCGTTGATTACCGCCACGCAGATGAAGATGAACAGATAGGTCATCTCGCGGATGGGCACCGTTTCGGTTCGGTAGCGGATAACGCCAAAGATGGCGAAAAGACCCAGCGTCATACCAATCTGGATGCTCACGCTCTCCATTAGGAAAATCAGCAGGAACATAGCCGCGCCAAAGAGCATAAATGTAAGCACATAGTCCTTACGCTGGCTCTTCACATAGTAGAAGTAACGAGCGATGATCCAAGTCACCAGCAGGTTAAATGCAAAGCGCATCAACAGATGCAACAAACTCTGGGTGTCGCACAAGGGCACGCCCAGGAAACTGATCTGGTTCGAAATTTCGTAACCGAACTCTTCGGCAATCGAAGGATCGAAGTCTAAAAATTCTTCGTTCTGAAACATATTGGGTTAAGTTTTAAATTGTCTTTTGTTGTTCGAGGGTCTTGTGTATGAGTCGCACCTTGCGCTTGAAGCGGTTGTACTTTACGGTTGGGTTTGCCAACACCGTACCGACGCAGTACTTGCTCACCTTCAGAATCTTTACTCTCATATCCTGCAAAATCTCCTTCATCGGCGAGTAGCACAATCCGTCCTGTTTTAACTCCACAATCACCATACGGTCGATTTTCGCCTCGTTGTGCGGATTGCTTCGCATATTGACAAATCGCAGGTTCATATCGATGGTGAGTCGCTCGGTGTGGGCGTGGTTCACCAGTGTGATGCGGTCAAACTGCGTAATCAGCGCGGGGCTGATTTTTTCGGGTGCGTAGTTCGCTCTCTCGCGCAGGAACGCCGCCGCCTCGGGGCACGATGGCACGCTTGCGAAGTAACTCTCGTCGATGGCGATGCGCTTCTTCTTTGTGCGACCCTTGTTGGTCTTGTTCTTGATTTCGATGAACGAGATGCCAGACTCGACATAGGTGCGGGCACGAATCTTCTGACGCGTGAGCTTGCGGTTCTGGTGTACGGTGAACATCTCCAGGTCGTGGGTGTCGTAGTAGAGTGTCGAGTAACGGCACGCACGCACACCATCGATAATCTGCACCGAGTATTTGTCCGCGGCTCTGCGCAGCAACTCCATACAATACTCCTCGCTGATGACATACTTGGTGTCGACGCGATTCATCAACTTGATTGATGACATCTCGTCGAGCGTGATGGTGGGCATCTTCTGCCACACCTCAAGTGTGTTCAACTGCTCGTAAGTCATTTTCGTTAGGGTTTTGCTGTGCTACTCCTCGAAGATATACTCAAACACCTTGATTGAGTAGAGTTTGCCGTTAGGCAGATAGTTGTATTGCTTGTGTTTCGTGCCGTCGGTGTTGTACTCATACTTGCGTATGCGCTCTACCTTGTTGCGGTCGTCGTAGATAACCTCCTTGATAACCTTCTCGGTCACAGGGTCATACTCGCAGGTCTCGCGGCGAATCTGACCGAACTGGTTGTACTCAATCTCCTCAATCTTGCGGCCGTGCTCGTCATAGACGGTGAGGTGGTCGAGCCAGCGGCTCTTCTTGCTTGCATCGGTGTTCCACTCCTTCACGGTGAGGTTCTTTCGTCTAGCACGCTTTGCCAAAGTCTCGGGGCTAACGGTCTGTGCATAGAGACCCTGCGCGAAGAAGATGGCAAGTGCAATCAACATCAATTTTTTCATTTTTCCTATTGCTTTTAGTTAGTTTCTGTGTTGGTTGGTAGGCTCTGAAAAATATAGCCGTTCACAAATGTAGTAATTTTTTGCTAAAAGTAGCACGATTTACATATTTTTCTTAACTTTGTTAAGTAAATGGGCTCGCCGTTTTGCTCATTTCACCCGACACCAACCTTAAAACACAAAAAAAATAACCCTGCCCACAGGAAATTTGTTGAGCCTTTAGGCTCTATCTTTGGAGGCATAGCGAGCCCCCCCGCCACCGAAAATAAAAAATGAAAACAAAACTACACTGATATGAAACACCTTCTCACATTAGCATTTGCAGTGAGCATCCTCACCGCATCGGCACAGCCACTGGAGCAGAAATTTGGCGCCGACCCACTCAACATTCCCACCAAACGCGAGTGGCAGAAAAGGGTGCGACCCGCCGTTATGGAGTTCTTCCAGAGTGAAGTCTATGGCAAGGTGCCACCCACCCAGCCTGCGGTTGCGTTTCGCATCATAGGCGAGGGTAAAGCCTTTGACGGCAAGGTGTTACGCCGCGAGGTTGAGATGACCATCGGCACATCCAAAGCGCTGATTTTGATATACTTGCCTGCCAACCACAAGGGCAAGGTGCCCGTATTTCTGGGTATGAACTTCAAGGGCAACCACCAGACCTCGCTCGACCCCGAAATCACCATCTCGGCACACGCTCCCCGCGGCAAGGAACTCGGCACAGACCCCGAGCGTGGCGCGGCCGTTTCGCGCTGGCCGGTGGAGATGATTACCGAGGCGGGCTATGGCGTTGTGACCCTCTATCGTGGCGACATCGACCCCGACTTTGACGATGGTTTCCAGAACGGCATCCACCCTCACTTCTACGCCGAGGGTCAGACCAAACCCTATGCCGACGAGTGGGGTACAATCGGTGCGTGGGCGTGGAGTTTGAGCCGCGTGATGGACTACCTGGAGAGCGACAAGGATATCGACCACAAGCGTGTGGCTGTTGTTGGTCACTCGCGTCTGGGCAAGACCTCGCTCTGGGCGGGCGCGCAGGATAAGCGTTTTGCGATTGTCATCTCGAACGATTCGGGCTGCGGCGGCGCGGCACTCTCGATGCGTAAGTATGGCGAGACGGTGGCGGCTATTAACCGCAATTTTCCACATTGGTTCTGCGACAACTACAACAAATACAGCAACAACGAGGAGGCTTTATGGATTGACCAGCAGGGACTTATCGCCCTCATAGCACCTCGCCCCGTATATGTGGCGAGCGCCTCGCTTGACGACTGGGCAGACCCCGAGGGCGAGTATCTCTCGGCACTCCACGCCTCGCCCGTCTATGAGTTGTACGGCAAGAAGGGTCTCTCGTCGCCCACTATGCCAGCCATCAACACCCCCGTGGGTGAGGGTCACATCGGCTACCACCTGCGCGAGGGCAGGCACGACATCAACGCCTACGACTGGGCGCAGTATATCCGCTTCGCCAACCGCCACTTTTTCGGCAAGTAACGGCAAGTAACGGGAGATAGGCGCGCCACGGCGACCCAATCAGCACACAACTTAAAACACTTTATATTATGAAACGACTCTTATTAATTCTCGTTTTGGCGAGTATGGCGCTGACAACCTCGGCGCAAGGTGGAAGGAATTTTGCGAGAACAGAGTTCCCACGAGTGAATGATGACAACAGCGTGACCTTCATCCACAATGCGAAGGATGCCAAGTGGGTGACCCTCATTGGCGACTTCACCTTGCAGGATGGCAAGGACCAGCGCCGCTTTGAGATGACACGCAACGAGCGTGGTGTGTGGAGCGTCACAACACCTCCTCTGCGCTCGGAGATTTACTCCTATAACTTCATCGTCGATGGCGTACGCATCTGCGACGGGGGCAATATGATGCGTCTGCGTGATGGCGAAAACCACTTCAGCAGCGTGATTGTCGGTGGCGACAGAGGCGACCTCTACGAGGTGCAGGATGTGCCCCACGGCGAACTCCACACCGTATGGTACTCATCGCCAACGCTCGAAAAGGATCGTCGTGCAGTAATCTATACCCCAGCAAGTTACGCCTCGGGTAAGGGCAAGTACCCCGTACTCTATCTGCTTCACGGAATGAGTGGCGACGAGACCGCGTGGGCGGAACTGGGTCGCACAGCGCAGATTATGGATAACCTCATCGCGCAGGGCAAGTGCAAGGAGATGATTGTGGTGATGACCAACGGCAACGCCTGGCAGCAGAGCGCTCCAACCCATAGCGGCGGCAGAGCGATGCAGCACTACCGCAACCGCCAGCAGGGCGAGGCATCCTTTGAGGATTCGTTTGGAGATGTGATTGCGTATGTTGAGAAAAACTTCCGCGTAATCAAGAAGCGTCAGGCACGCGCTATCGCGGGTCTTTCGATGGGTGGCGGTCACTCGTTCAACATCTCACGCCTCTACCCCAAGACCTTTGACTATGTGGCTCTGTTCTCGGCTGCGGTGCGTGGCTTCAACGATGACAAGGTGCAGGCGGGCTTGAAGGCGCAGCGCGACAACGGCTTTAAGTTGTATTGGATTGCTTGCGGTACTGATGACTTCCTCTATAAACTCAACTGCGACTATATGAAGTACCTCGACTCAATCGACTTCCCATACACCTGGCGCGAGAGCGACGGCGGTCACACTTGGCGTAACTGGCGTATCTACCTCGCCGAACTTGTGCCGATGTTGTTTACAGAATAGTAGTAGAAAAGGTTGCTTTCGGGCAACCTTTTTTCATTGATGTATCACGCATCTTCAGATGCGTATCTTCGGTGGCGTAACGCGCGGATGCGCGTCACCCCCCCCGCAACCGAAGATAATAGTCGCGCGAAAGGATATAGCAACAAAAAAGGTCGCCAACCGACGACCTAAATTTTTATTCAAAAGAGCAAATCTCTTTACTCCTCCTTCTCCTTCAAAAGGAAGTTACCCGCATTGACCATCCAGCTGCCCACAGCATTACCGATGATGCCGATGATGGTGAGGCGCACCGCCTCCCATCCCCACGCGCCTGCGAGCGAGAGGTAGAACATATTTGCGATTGAGTGCTCGAAGCCGCTCAAGATGAAAATCACGATAGGGAAGATGATGAACAACCACGATTTCGACTTGCGGAAGTTATCCACCGCCAGATACATCATCGCGCCGCAGCCCACCGCCAACACAAAGAGGCTCAACGATGAGTCCGCCAACTTGGTCGCCACAATGCCCTGCACCGTATCAACTATGGGCAGGCGAGTGAGCGTAAAGAGTTTACCCATCAGGAATGTGCCCACGAAGTTACCCGCTAGCGTCGCCGCCATCTGTGCCCAGCCATATTGACGAAAGTAACCCACTCGGCCAGTGTAGAGCGCAAAGCCCTGACACACAATGGTTAAGAGCCCGAATGAGAAGAGCAATGAACCCACGATACGGTTCTCGCACATCAAAAATACCACGCCGCCGAAGCCAATCATAATACCCGACATCACCGCCAGCGCAAATGTGTTGTATAGTTTCTTCATAACCTAAAATTTTCAGTTACTGCGTTTTCCACCGCCAAAGATACACATTCTGCGTCAAAAATTCACCTTTTTGTGGCACTATTGCTCAAGAATTTGTATATTTGTAGAGTGTGGGAGAGATAAATGAGAAAACAATAAAAAATAAAACTACTATGAAACTATCACGATTTTTGACATTGGCGGTGGTGGCAGCGATGACCGCTTGCGCCGAGTATCAGCCCGTTGAGACATTCGTTGAGCCCGACGACCCAGTGGCTCTCACCGACGAGCAGGTCGCCGAGTGGGGCACCGTTGAGGCTGGCCTGAATGCCGCCTGGGGCGATGCCGACTACCACTACTCTCGTTCCGTTGTGCCACAGCCAGCCGCCGACCAGAACCTTCACCTCACCCTCTGGAAGGGCGAGAAGGGCTCTGCGCAGTTGCTTCTGTGGAGTGCCGAGGCGGTGAACGGCATCGAGTGCAAGTTCAAACCTTTCCGCTCTGCGGCGGGCACTATGCCAGCCGATATTGCCCAGGCGCGTTTTGTGCGTTACACCTTGAGCGACGATGTGCTGAAGGATGGTCGCCCAGCAATCCTTGCGCCCGATATGCTTGACAACCTCGACCGCTTCGATATGGCGGAGAAGTCGGTGCGCCCCGTGTGGGTCACTTTCGAGATTCCCGAGGATGTTGAGGCGGGTATCTATAAGTCGGAGATTATCGTCAGCCACGAGGGCTGGGGCAAGAGCCGTCTGCCTATCGAGTTGGAGATTGTAAACCACACCCTCCCCGCCGCGAGCGAGTGGGATTTCCACCTCGACCTGTGGCAGCACCCAACGGCGTTGGCTCGCCTTGAGGGCTACGAGTTGTGGAGCGACGAGCACTTCGCGGCTCTGGAGCGCACTATGAAGTTGGTGGCTGATGCTGGTCAGAAGGTCATCACCACAACGCTCAACAAAGACCCCTGGAACCACCAGTGCTACGACGGCTACGCCAATATGATTACCTGGACTCTCACAAAGGAGGGCAAGTGGGTATTCGACTATAAGGTCTTCGACCGCTGGGTTGAGATGATGCTCGGCTTGGGTATCGACAAGATGATTAACTGCTACTCGATGCTCCCCTGGAACTGCGAGTTGGAGTACTACGACGAGGCGCAGGGCAAGATGATTACCGTTGTTGCCGACCCACAGAAACCTATCTTCGAGGAGATTTGGGTGCCATTCCTCCTCGATTTCAAGGCGCACCTCAAGGAGAAGGGCTGGCTGGAGTTCACCAACATCGCAATGGACGAGCGCGACCCCGAGTCGATGGCTGCGGCGGTGAAGGTGCTGGAGCAGTACGCCCCCGAGATGGGTTTTGCATTGGCTGATAACCACCACAGTTACAAGAAGTTCGCTATGATGCGTGATGTGTGTGTCTTTATGTGTCAGAAGGTTGATCCTGCCGACCTTGAGGCTCGCCGCGCGAAGGGTTACTCAACAACATTCTATGTCTGCTGCGGCCCTGCATACCCAAATACCTTCACCTCATCACAGCCTTACGAGTCAGAACTCCTGGGCTGGCACGGCGTGGCGA
>JAFZFR010000040.1 GCA_017555805.1 Alistipes sp.
CATTGGCGGCGCAGACAGACCCCTGCAAGACATTCGTTTGTGCAGATTTCAATCAGGGTAAGATTTTTGAGTTCCAGGATGGTAAAATCGTGTGGGAGCATCGTGCCCCAGCCTCAAATGATGTGTGGGTGTTGAAGAACGGCAACCGCCTCTTCTCCACAGGTCGTGGCGTGTTGGAGGTTACGGTTGAGAAGGATACCGTATTTTGCTATAAATCTCCTGACAGTGAGGTCTTTGCGTGTCAGCGCCTGAAGAATGGCAACACCTTCGTGGGCGAGTGTACATCGGGACGATTGCTGGAGATAAACAAGAAGGGCAAGATTGTCAAGGAGGTGAACATCGGTCCTGGCGACCCATACTTTATGCGTAATGCCCGCCGTCTTGACAACGGACACTATCTGATAGCCCACTACGGCGGTAAGCGCGTTGCGGAGTACGACAAGAGAGGTCGTCTTGTGTGGGAGGCACCAATCGCGGGTGGCGCTCACTCGGTTGCTTGCCTGAAGAATGGTCATATCATTGTTGCATCGACCGACAAGGCTCGTGACCCAAAAATCACCGAGTTTGACAAGAAGCGCAATGTCGTGTGGGAGTTGTCGAATGCCGACCTTGAGGGCAACCCAATGCAGTTTATGTCGGGCTTCCAGTATCTGCCCGAGAGTGACTCGTTCCTTTTGACCAACTGGAAGGGTCACAATATGGCATCCGATGTGCCGCTTATCCTGTGGGTGAGCCGCGACAAGAAGATTCTCGGCACTATGCCCGCACACGAGCGTCTGGTGACAGTTGCATCAATCTTTATAGAAGGCAGTTCAACTCGCCATAACCACTAATAAACCACTGATAAAGACAAGAAAGGCGACCCGAAAAGGTCGCCTTCTCTATTATAATAAGGTAAAACCTTACTCTGGCTTAACCAGCGAGAGGTACAACTCGTCGAGCTGCGACTGGTCGATAACTGATGGAGCATCCAACATCACATCGCGACCCGCATTGTTCTTTGGGAATGCGATGTAGTCGCGGATAGACTCCGAGCCACCGAACAACGAGCACAAACGGTCGAAACCGAATGCCAAACCACCGTGAGGAGGCGCACCGAACTTAAACGCGTTCATCAGGAAGCCGAACTGCTCCTCTGCCTTCTCTGGTGTGAAGCCCAAAATCTTGAAGATGAGTGCCTGCAACTGTGCATCGTGGATACGGATTGAACCGCCACCAATCTCTGTGCCGTTACATACAAAGTCGTATGCGTTGGCGCGTACACGACCTGGGTCGCTCTCAAGATACTGAACATCCTCTGGCTTTGGCGATGTGAATGGGTGGTGCATAGCGTAGTAGCGCTCTGTCTCGTCGTCCCACTCGAACATTGGGAAATCGACAATCCACAATGGAGCGAACTTCTTTGGGTCGCGCAAGCCGAGCAACTCGCCCACATGCAGACGCAACGCGCAGAGTTGAGTGAGAGCCTTGAACTTCTTGCCGCAGAGTACCAACATAAGGTCGCCTGGCTTTGCCTCCATACGCTCGGCGATAGCCTGCAAATCCTCTGGTGAGAAGAACTTATCGATTGATGACTTGAGGTTGCCCTGCTCGTCCATACGAATCCATACCAAGCCCTTTGCACCCACTTGTGGACGCTTTACATAGTCTGTGAGGGCGTCAATCTGCTTGCGTGTGTAGCCCGCGCAACCAGTAGCGGCGAAACCTACAACATACTCCGCATCGTCAAACACTGGGAATGAGTGGCCGTGTGCGAGGTCGGTGATGTCGTGGAACTCCATACCGAAGCGCAAGTCTGGCTTATCTGAACCATACTTCTCCATCGCCTCAATCCAAGGCATACGCTGGAATGGCTCGTTGAACTCGATGTTCATCACATCCTTGAACATATACTTTGCCCAGCCCTCGAAGATCTCCAATACATCCTCCTGCTCAACGAATGACATCTCGCAGTCAATCTGTGTAAACTCTGGCTGACGGTCAGCACGGAGGTCCTCATCGCGGAAGCAACGCACAATCTGGAAGTAGCGGTCGTAACCTGCCACCATCAAGAGTTGCTTCAGGGTCTGTGGTGACTGTGGGAGGGCGTAGAACTGGTTAGGGTTCATACGGCTTGGCACCACGAAGTCACGCGCACCCTCTGGAGTAGAGCCCACAAGGTAAGGAGTCTCAATCTCGAGGAAACCCTCCTTGTCGAGGAATGTGCGGATAGCAATCGCCATGCGGTGACGCAACTCCATATTGCGCTGAAGAGGTGGACGGCGAAGGTCGAGGTAGCGGTACTTCATACGGAGGTCGTCGCCACCGTCAGAGTTTTCCTCGATAGTGAATGGAGGTGTCTGTGCCTCGTTGAGGATTTTAACCTCCTGGGCAGCAACCTCGATGTCGCCTGTAGGCATCTTTGGGTTCTTTGATGAGCGCTCGATAACATTACCTGTTACCTGAAGAACGAACTCACGACCCAACTTCTGTGCAGCCTCGCGAGCCTGCTCTGGCGAGTTCTCCTCCACTACAATCTGTGTGATGCCGTAGCGGTCACGCAGGTCGATGAATGTCATCGCACCCAGGTTACGCACCTTCTGCACCCAACCAGCGAGTGTAACGCTCTGACCTACATTTTCGATGCGCAACTCGCCACAAGTATGACTTCTATACATTTTATTTCGTTTTTAGTTTGTTTCCTATCACGCAAAGATAATAATTTTTGTAGAATGTTAAATCGTTATTCGCCGATATTTGCTCTTTGCCTCCGCCCAAGGGCGAAAAATTTGTTTATTTTCGTTGATTTTACTATTTTAGTCGGGTTAAAAAGCACAGAAATGGAGAAAAATAGCATCGAAACGGATAAAAAGTTCATGAGTATGGCAATAGATGAGGCACGCCTTGCGTTAAAGGAGAAAGAGGTGCCCATCGGAGCGGTTGTCGTGTGTCAGGGCAGGGTGATTGGTCGTGGTCATAACCTTGTGGAGACTCTTTGCGATGCTACGGCTCACGCCGAGATGCAGTCGATAACGGCTGCGGCGGCGATGCTGGGTGGCAAGTACCTGAAGGGGTGTACATTGTATGTGACGGTCGAGCCCTGCATAATGTGTGCTGGAGCGCTGGCGTGGAGTCAGATTGACCGCATAGTATATGGTGCCGACGACCCCAAACGAGGCTACACCACCGTCGAGGGCAGAATCTTACACCCTAAGACCCAGGTCGAGAGGGGCGTGTTGAGAGAGGAGTGTGAGCAGTTGATGAAGGATTTTTTTAAGTCGTTGCGATAAAATTACCATAAATATGTAATAGTGCGCGGGTTAAAATTTTGCAGTAACGAAAAAATACCCTAACTTTGCCCCTCGAAATTGGGATAAGAAATAATTTAATAACCTATAAACAATTAATTAACTCAAAATTATGAAAAAGTTTGTTTTGATGGTAGTAGCGGTTTTGGGCTTCTCATTCGCCCAGGCGCAGAGCGTAGTAGAGACCTACAACGAGGCTTCAAAGGCTGTTCAGGCGAAGGATTTCGCAAAGGCTGCTCAGCTCTATGAGACAGTTATCGCTGAGGGTTCAGAGGAGGAGGACGCAACTATCGTTGGTTGTGTGAAGAACGCAAAGAACAACCTCCCAGTAATGTATGTTTACATGGGTAAGTTGGCTGCAGGTGCTGCAACAAAGTTGGAGGATGCAGAGGCTAAGGATGCAAAGTTTGCCGAGGCTATCAAGGCTTTGGAGACTGCTGTTGCGAAGGCAAAGTCTTACCGCAACACAAAGGCACAGGCAACTGCTAACACTACAATTGCACAGGTTTACCAGACTCACGGTGGTGGCTATTTCAACAATGGCGACTACGCAAAGGCTATCGAGATCTTCTCGAAGGGTTACGCCGCTAACAACAAGAATACTGATCTTGCTATGATGCTCGCAGAGAGCCACTTCAAGTCAAACAACTACGCCCAGGGCGTTAAGATTTGCTCGGAGGTTGCTGCTTTGCCAAGCCCAAAGTATGATGCTGCTATCGCTGCTGCAAAGGCAAAGATGGGTCTTTATACTAACAACAAGATTGCAGAGTTGCAGAAGGCTAACGACTTCGACGGCATCATCGCAATGTCGGAGACTATCGCTGACAAGGCTCTCGCACAGAAGGTTTTGGTTCAGGCTTACTTCTTGAAGAAGGACTACGCAAAGGTAATCGAGATTGGTGAGGCTGCTGCTGCATTGCAGACTGACGACGAGAGCAAGAGCGCAGTTTACTTCAACCTCGGTTCTGCTTACAATGCAAAGGAGAACAAGGCGAAGGCTATCGAGTGCTTGAACAAGGTTACAGTTGAGCCATACGCAACACCAGCGAAGGCTGCCGTAGCAGAGTTGTCAAAGTAATTTAACCTTACTTGCAAATAAAACCCGCATCCTCAAGGTGCGGGTTTTTTGTGTGCCTATGTGGGGCGGTGTCGCTTGTTTGCGGTTGTTGCAACGCGTTGCCACCCGTCTGACTGCTTTTATCGCAGGTCGGTGAGTTGCTTTATGGCGGCGTTGAACGATTTTGCGCCGAACAACTGCTCCAATGTGATATGCATACGGTAGCGCCAGTAGTGGTTAGGATCGGCGGGGATGTTGATGCGCTCGCCCTCGGGGTCACGCTGACGCAGTGACTCATCTATCGCCAGCCAGTCCTGCAACGGCAGAATGGCAAGGATTGAGTTCGAGAGCATCTCGCGCTCGACAATCTTGTGCGCCGTAGCACCCGAGCAGACAGCCTCTGCTTCGCCCTTCAGACCCAGCACCTCGTTCCAGTATTGCTGTGTGAGGGTTTTATCCTCCTGCCACCAGCCGCGGATGTTCGACATATCGTGAGTGGATGTGGCTGCCACCGAGAGGTATGGGTAACGGCTTGTGTCACCGAAGTTTACGCCCATCTGCTTTGGCATTCGCTCAATCTCCAGCGAGAGTATCTTCTCATCGTTCATCACCTCGGGCACGCACGCAGGAATCATACCCAGGTCCTCGCCGCAGGTGAGCATCTTTGTAGATGACATCAGCGCTGGCAGACGCTTCAGCGCACACTCGCGCCAGAAGTCGTTGTGGCGGTGATAGAAGAACTCCTCGTGCAACTGCATATATCTCTGCTGCTGGCTCTCGGTAAGGCTCTTGAACGCCTCGGTCTTGTAGCCCTCGATGCGTGGCGTGTAGCCGCCCTCGGGGTAGGGGACAAAGAGCGCATCGGTCGAGGTGTAGTCCGCCTCGTCGTATGTTGGAAGGTCGAGCGTCAAACCGCATTGGGCAATCTCCTGCTTGGTGTAGGGGCGCGAAGGGTAGAAGTGACCCAGAATAGCGCTCTGCGCCTGGCGTGGCACCTCCCAGATGCGGAAGAAACCGAGGATGTGGTCGATGCGGTAGGCGTCGAAGTAACGCGCCATCTTCGCCAGTCGGCGCTGCCACCACTTATATCCATCCTCCGCCATCTTTGCCCAATTATATGTCGGGAAACCCCAGTTCTGACCATCGGCGGCAAAGGCATCAGGCGGAGCACCCGCCGACATCGAAGTGTTGTAGAGTTCAGGCTCGCACCAAACATCCACGCTGCGTGGCGATACGCCGATAGGGATGTCGCCCTTGAGCGCCACACCCAGCGAGTGGGCATAACGACACACCTCGCTTAACTCTGCGTCAAGCAGATATTGAATAAAGTAATAAAAATTTACTTTTCGATAATTCTTTTTGATATAGCGCTCCACCTCCTCGCCGTTGTAGGCAGAGAGTTCCGCCCACTGCGTAAAGTCGGTTGTGGAGTACTTGTCGCGCAGGGTGCAGTATGTCGCATAAGGTGTCAGCCAAGCCTCGCTCTCGGCGAAGAATGAAAGGTAGGACTTTGTAGCCAAAACCGCCTCGCCGCAGAGTTTGTAGAGTTCCTTTAAGAAACTCATCTTCAACTTGATAGACTTTTCGTAATCAACCACGCTCTTCTTGTTGAGCGCAGCGCCACGCGCGCTATATTTTTCTACGATGGCGTCAATCTGCTCGCCCACAGCCTCGCCCACAGCCGCCTTGCAACACTCTGCCGCCGCCTTTGCGCCGAGGTAGAGTGGGTGGAGAGCGAAGGATGAAATGGCGTTGTAGGGGTAGGAGTCGCGCCACGAGAATGATGCCGAGGTGTCGTTGATAGGCAGGGTCTGGATGATTGACATACCCACCGCCTTCGCCCAGCGCGCCATAGGCTTCAGGTCGCTGAACTCGCCCACGCCCCAACTGCTCTCGCTACGGAGTGAGAAGATAGGTATCGCAACGCCCGCACCGCGCCACAACTTCTGGTCGGTGGTGCGTAGTCGCAGACCGCTCACAACGGTAATCTCCGAGTCGGTGAATGGGATAAGGCGGTTGTCGCCACACTCGAAACGCTTGAAGTTGCCCTCAAGGTCGGTCGTGATGAATTTATACTCTGCGCCAGCGCTCTCCTGTGGGATAAGCACACGCCATACGGGGGCTGCGGCATCGTTCATCGCAAGAGCCTTGTCGGTGCACCATCCGCCGAGGGCAGAGTTGCCACCCACAACGGCCAGTCGCTCGTCGGGGCGCAGGGTAGGTGCCTCCACCTCAAGCAAAATCTTTCCCGCCGTGGGCTTTAGTTGCTTGCGGTCGCGCTTTGTGCGGCGCAGAGCACCCTCGGTGAAGAAGGACGAGTAGAACGGCTGCTCGGCTGGCATATCCCACCAGCGGTCGTAGATTGTGACGGAGCAGTCAGCCGCCGCAATTTTGCGTGAGTGCTTCTCCTTACGCGCTACCTTGCCGTCAGTACCGCGCACCTCATAGTGGTAGGTGGCGTTTGGCTTCACATCGCAAGTGGCGCTCCAGAGTCCGTTGCCACCCTGATGCATCGCGTGGCTCTTGCCCGCAATGACAATGTGCAGCGACTCATTGGAAGGAGTAAAATATTCAATGCAGAATCTGATTTTCATATCTCTATAAGGTTGTTTTAGAAGTCTTTACCCTCGAAGATAGTGCCCTGCGTCACAGCGCCCGTATGCTCCTTGTGCTTTGAGTTGAAGGCGTAACTTAACGAGAATACTATGTTAGGGTATTTGGGTTTTACGCGTGTTACGGAGTTCAGCGTGGGCGAGATGCGGTAGTTGTCGTATCGCGCCGTACGCAGTATGTCGTGCATCACAACCGAGGCGGTCAGGCGGTTGGAGAATAGTTGCTGGCGCAGAGCCACATCGAAGTAGTAGTAGGCATCCTCGCGACCCTGCGAGAGGACGGTAGGACCTACGACATTGGCATCCACCTGAAGGCGTGTGCTCTTGCCGAGTGTGAAGTTGTTTATCATCGAGGCCGCGTAGCCAGTGTTTGTGGCGTCGGTGCAACCCTCGTATTTTGCCGTGAACTTATAGTCGTAGAGGCTGCCGTTCAGCGTGATATCCCACTTTGGTGTTGCCTTGATGCGGGCACTTAACTCCACGCCCCAACTGCGGTCGTCACCCGCATTGATAAGCGAGTCGAGCGTCACACCTGGCTCATACGCCACCCTGACGCGCTCCCTGACATCGGTCCTGTCGCGGTAGAAGGCGGTGAGGGCGAGCGAGTGCTTCTCGGCTATGCGCTTGCGGTAACCCACCTCGGCGGAGTGGATATATTCGGGTGCGATGTCGGGATTACCCGTCATCTTGGTGTAGTAGTCCTCGTAGGTGATGTAGGGCTCCAACTGCCAGATACCTGGTCGGTTAGTGCGGTAGGAGTAACCCGCAGTGAGGGTGTTGTTATCGTTCAGCGCGTACGCCAGGTGCGCCGAAGGGAACAACTCTGTACGCTTGATGTAACGGCTTGCGCCCTCGATGGCGATAGTCATCTCGTCGATGGTGTGGTCGGCGCGCACGCCAGCATCCACCTCGAGGTTGCCGAATGAGTGGTTGAGCATCAGGTATGCAGAGTGAATCTGTCGGCGGTAGTAGAATGGCGTGTAGAGGTCATCCTGCCAGATGAAATCATGCGCTGGGCGGTCCCAGTACTTGATGTTGTAGTCGCCGTGCTCGCTGTATGATGTGAACTGATAGCCCACCTCCGCCTTGCCCTTGGGCGAGTAGTTGAGCGTATAGTTCGCTGCGGCGTCGATGTCCCAGTGGTGCTCGCTCTCGTAGCCGCGTGTGCCCTCGTAGCGTGTACCCGAGAGTTCAAACATATTGCTCTCGGTGTACTCCAGCGCGTACCAGTCGTAGCGTATGCGGCTCGTAAGGCTGAATATGTCGCCGCGCTCATTTATCTTCCAGACATAGTCGGTTGAAATCTGCGCCAACTGCTTCTCGTTGGAGTAGCGGTCGTGGCTGTTGAAAATCTGGTCGATGATGATTTCGCCGTTGCGTCTGCGGTCCTCATCGTAGAGCATATCGCCGCCACGCGCGGTCTTCATCATTCCGCTCTGCGCCTCGATGGCGAGCGAATGGTCATTTTTTGCGAACTCCCAGCCCAGACGACCCACATAGGTCGAGTTGTTGCGCTGGCGTGTGCCGTTTGCGACGGAGGTTGTGGTGAACTCATCCACGATGGTGGTCTTGGTCTGGTCGAAGTCACTCTTACCCCTATCCTCGGCCGCCGTGCCGCCAATGTAGAAGCGGCTGTTGCCCTGCTTGTAACTCAATGTAAGGTCGGTGTTCCACGCCCCTATGGTGCTGCCCGAGGCGGTCATCGTGCCACTGAAACCCTCGTCGGCACTGCGCTTGGTGATGATGTTGATGATACCCACATCGCCATCGGTCTTGTATCGCGCCGATGGGGTGGTGATAATCTCTATATCCTCGATGTTGGCGGCGGGAATCTGCGCCAAGGCCTGTGTGCCCTCCAAGGCACTCTGCTTGCCGTCAATATAGACCAGGAAACCAGTGCTGCCGCGGAACGATACGCCACCGTCGGCGTCGATGCGGATTGAGGGCGTCGAACTCAACACATCAATGGCCGTTCCGCCCGCTGCCGAGAGCGAGGCGTCGCCACTAATGCGCTGGCGGTCAAGTTTATAGACAATCTTATTCTTCTCGCCCGTAACGACAATCTCCTTTAGTCCAGTCTCAACCTCCTCAAGCGCGATTGTGCCGAGGTCGATGCTCTTGTCGCCAAACGCGATTTTCTCGCTGGTGTAGGGTTGGTAGCCTACGAGCGTTACCGAGAGATAAAACTCGCCCTTACGCACTCTTTCAATCGAGAAGAAACCATCGTTTACCGTAGCCGTCGCGATTGTCGCATTGGCGTCGTCTGTTATGACCACATTAGCAAAGGCGATAGCCTGCTTCGATGCGCTATCCACCACGCGACCCTGAACTGCGGGCTCGGTCTGCGCCACCGCCGCAAGACCGACGAGCGCGAAAAATATAGATATAAGGTATCTTAACTTCATTGGGTTGGTATATATATTACAAAGATAGAAAAAATAGTGAATATTTATAGGATACGCTGCATAAATATATACCACCACAAAAGAAAAAAGGCTGCCAAACGAATTGACAGCCCCAAAGTGTGTGAATCAGAGGGAATTAATTTCCGCCCGATACTACAATCACGCCCAAACCTACGATGAAGAACAGGAACATCACGCCGAGCAAGAGGTTAGTCTTCTTGTCGCTGCCCTTGAACTCCTTCCAGATGAATACGCCCCAGATAGCGGCAATCATTGGTGCGCCCTGACCCAAAGCGTAAGAGATAGCGGCACCAGCCTTACCTGCTGCGATGTAACTGAACGCAGTACCCAAACACCAGATGCAACCGCCGAGGACACCTACCAGGTGAGTCGAAAGTGAACCCTTGAAGTACTCCTTGTATGACACTGGCTCGCCAACGAATGGACGACGCATAACAAAGGTGTTGAAGATGAAGTTGCTGAGCAATACACCGATTGAGAAGATGAAGATTGCTGAATATGGAGTAAGCATACCCGCTGTTGGCTGCTCGAAGTTGTCCAAATCCATACCCTTAATCACAAAGCGGTAGAATGTTGACATCAACAAACCAGCGATGATTGCGAGGATAGCGCCCTTCTTATTGTTTGAGCCGCTGTTACCCTGCTTCGATACGCGACCTGCTGCCATACCGTTGCAGATAATTGCAACTACAATCAATGCAACGCCCAATGCGAGCAACACTGGATTACCCTTACTCTGCTCAAGATAGTTGTTGATAACGCCCAACACCAATGCAAGACCACAACCAAGAGGGAAGGCAACTGCCATACCTGCAAGCGATGTAGATGCGCTCAAGAGGATATTAGATGCGTTGAAGATTACGCCACCGAGGATTACCCAACCCACAGAAGCGCCGCTCGCCTGCATCAAATCCTGCACGAAAGGACGACCCTGGTCGCCGATGCTACCCATAGTGAAGCCCAGCAAGAGGGTGAAGAGTACCATACCGATAACATAGTCCCAGTAGAAGAGTTCATAACGCCAGGTCTTGCCCGCCAACTTCTGTGTGTTGCCCCAAGAGCCCCAGCAGAGCATAGTGATAAAGCAGAATACAACTGCCAAAAGATAACTTTGAATGATAAACATAGTGATATAAGTTTAAGGTTTTACTTCTTCATTGCCTGAATCTCGGCGCGCGTAGGTGCCGCTGGCTGTGCGCCCATACGGGTTACGCTGATTGCGCCCGCGATGTTTGCCTCGTGTACTGCGTCGATAAGGCTCTTGCCCTCGGCGATGACGCTCGCCAACACGCCGTTGTAGGTGTCGCCCGCTGCGGTTGTGTCCACCGCCTCGACCTTGATAGCCTCCACTCGCATCATCATATGACCGTCAAAAACCAGTGAACCCTCGCTACCCAGCGTCACGATAACATTCTTTGCGCCCATATCGTAGAGCGCAAGTGCCGCGCGCTGTGCAGATGCGAGGTCAGTCACCTCGATGCCAGTCAGGCGAGATGCCTCGCTGCGGTTAGGTGTGATGAGGTAGAGGTTGCTGATAAGTTCCTTGCTCAATGGCTCGGCTGGTGCTGGCGCAGGGTTCAAAATCACGCGCACGCCCGCTTCGGCTGCCATCTTCGCTGCATACTCAACGGTTGCGATAGGGGTTTCAAGTTGCATCAGGACAACATCTGCGCCCGTAACCTCCGCCTTTGCCTTGTCGATATCCTCTGTTGAGAGGTACATATTTGCGCCACCCGCAACCACGATGCAGTTCTCTGCCTCCTGATTGATGGTGATGAGTGCCACGCCCGATGGGTGCTCCTTGTCGATGAATACATAGTCAGTGACGATGCCGTCCTCCTTCATCGCCTTGCGTACCTGCTCGCCAAAGAGGTCGTCGCCAGTCTTTGCCACGAACACCACGCGGTTGCCGTAGCGTGCCGCCGCAACTGCCTGATTGGCGCCCTTGCCGCCCGCATTCATAAAGAAATCGCCGCCCAACACTGTCTCGCCGCCTGCTGGCAGGTGAGAGGTCTTGACAACCATATCGGTGTTGCTGCTACCAATTACAACGATATTTTTCATCTCAATTAATAGTTGTTGGTTAAAATTATTCTTAATATCCAAAGATAATCGTTTTTTGCCGTAAAAACAAAAAACGGGCAAACTTTATGCCCGTTCTCTGTGATTATTGGTCCAATTTATATGATATCGAATGCAATCTCCATCATATTTGTAAAACTTGTCTGGCGCTGCTCTGCGCTGCAAGCCGTGCCGTGCACCAGCGAATCGGATATGGTGCAGATGCAGAGGGCCTTGTTGCCGCTGCGTGCCGCATTCATATAGAGTGCCGCCGCCTCCATCTCAACAGCCAACACACCCATCTTCTGCCACGCGTGCCAGCGGGTCGCATCGTCACCGTAGAACACATCGCTCGAGAGCAGGTTGCCCACCTTGTAGTTGATACTCATCGCCTCGGCCTTCTCCACTGCGGCTCTCGCCATCGCGAAGTCGGCAATAGGGGCAAATGTGCCTGGAAGGTTGTACTGCGCTCCGTAGTTAGAGTCGGTGCAAGCGCCGATGCCGATTACAACATCGCCCAACCCGAGGTCGGGGTGGTAAGCGCCAGCCGAGCCCGTACGGATGATGCTCTTCACGCCGTAGAAGTTATACAATTCGTAAGTGTAGATACCAATCGAAGGGATACCCATACCATGTCCCATCACCGACACTCGCTTGCCCTTGTAGGTGCCAGTGAAGCCCAACATACCACGCACATTGTTGAACTGTACGGGGTTTTCCAGGTAACGCTCCGCCATAAACTTGGCACGCAGCGGGTCGCCCGCCATAATTACCTTCTCGGCAATCTCGCCGAGTTGCGCTCCGATGTGGGGTGTGGGTGTTGATGACATAGTGTTGAGTATTAATCGTTTATACTACAAGTTTGCCTTCTCGATATCCTTGAAGTAGCGGTAGGTGTTCACCTTCAACTCGCCAACAGCAGGCTCGTCGCATACGAGGATGCCCTTTGGGTGCATCTGCAATGCTGTGATAGTCCAGGCGTGTGACACAGCGCCCTCTACGCACTGCTGTACGGCGCGCGCCTTCTTGTGACCCAATGCCAATACCATAACCTGCTTTGCAGCACATACAGTGCCAACACCAACTGTGAGCGCCAACTTTGGCACCTTGTTCACATCGTTATCGAAGAAACGAGAGTTCACGATGATAGTGTCCTCTGTGAGGGTCTTGATACGAGTGCGTGAGTTGAGTGATGAGAAAGGCTCGTTGAATGCCAGGTGACCATCCTCGCCTACGCCACCGATAAAGAGGTCGATGCCACCAGCAGCCTCGATGCGTGCCTCATAATCAGCGCACTCTGCGTTGAGGTCGGCTGCGTTGCCGTTCAGGATGTTTACATTCTCCTTCTTGATGTCGATGTGTGAGAAGAAGTTGTTCCACATAAATGAGTGGTAACTCTCTGGGTGCTCCTCTGGAAGACCTACATACTCGTCCATGTTGAATGTAACAACATTTGCGAACGATACCTTACCCTGCTTGTAGAGGTCGATAAGACCATTGTACATGCCGAGTGGGGTAGAACCAGTAGGCAAACCCAATACGAATGGCTCGCTGCTAACGGCAGCCTTTGCATTTATCTGTGACGCCACATACTCTGCTGCCCAACGACCAGCCTCTGCGGCTGTGTTTTCGATGATAACTCTCATAATTATAATTTCATTTTAACAAATACTTCAATTGCCTGATACTCCGCCATACCCAACAAGTCGTAGAGACGAGCGGTGTTCTGTGTGCGCTCCTCGGCACGCTGCCAGAACTCGCGGCTGTCGTCGCCTGGGAATGGAACGATATCCTTCTGTGAAAGGTGGCGGTAGATAGCGTGACGCTTCTTGATGAGTTCCTCTGGGCTCAATGGCACTGCCATATCGACCATACCAATCTCCCACTCCATCCAAGCACCACGATAGAGCCATACGACGCAATCCTCAATCCACTTCTCGCCCTTGTCCTTCAGGCGGTAGAGTGCCTCGAGAACTGACTCTGTGCAGACGCGGTGTGTGCCGTGTGGGTCAGCAAGGTCACCAGCCAGGTAAACCTGATGTGGCTGAACCTGCTGCAAGAGCTCGGTGATAATCTCAATATCCTTCTCTGTGCGCTCGCCCTTCTTGATGCCGCCAGTCTCGTAGAATGGCAAGTTCAGGAAGTGTGCGTTAGTGTCCTCGTTCAAACCGAATGAGCGAACTGCACCACGAGCCTCTGCGCGGCGGATAGCGCCCTTGAGCTCGAGCAATGCGCGTGGCTCTGGCTCACCCTTCTTCTTCGATGCGATAATCTGCTTAACCTCCTCTACGCGGTCGCCGTAGCCCAACTCGCGAGCCGAGTCGATGTGCTGCATCACAACATCATCGTGAACTGCCACATTACCAGAAACCTGATAAGCAACATGTACATCGTGACCCTGCTCAACCAAGCGGATGAATGTACCACCCATCGAGATAACATCGTCATCAGGGTGTGGCGAGAAGATAATCACGCGCTTTGGGAATGGTGTCGATGGCACAGGACGAGTCGAGTCGTCAGCGTTTGGCTTACCACCTGGCCAGCCAGTGATTGTGTGCTGCAAGTCGTTGAATACCTTGATGTTGATGTCAGAGTACTCCATGCCTACAACCTCCAGCATCTCGCCGAGTGAGTTTGTGATGTAGTCTTTATATGTGAGTTTAAGGATAGGCTTCTGAACAACCTCACAGAGCCATACCACAGCCTTGCGTACCAAGCGTGGAGTCCAGTCGCAAGGACCTACCACCCAAGGAGTCTTCTTCACTGTGAGTTGTGCTGCCGCTGTGTCATCCACAACAGCCTCGATAGCGTGGTGGTTCTGCAACATTGATGCAGGGATGAGGCGTGTAGCATCCTCCTCCACAGTCTTGTGGATGATGTCGGCCTTATCCTCGCCCCAAGCCATCAGGATGATGCGCTTTGCGCTCATCACTGTGTTCAGACCCATCGTGATTGCCATCTTTGGAGTGTTCTCCGCGCCGTGGAACAAACCAGCCTGCTGCTTGCGTGACTGGTAGGTGAGCTGCACAAGACGAGTAACCGACTTTGCATAGGTACCTGGCTCGTTGAAGCCAATCTGACCCTGCTCGCCCATACCGATAACCATCAGGTCGATGTTGCGGGCCTTGCGGTCGAAGTCGGCGCAATATTTAGTAATCTCGCTTGTAGGGACTGAACCGTCGAGGATGTGTACATTCTCTGGCTTGAGGTCCACCTGGCTTACCAAGTCCTCGTGGATGCGGAAACTGCGGCTCTGCAGCTCCTTTGCCTTGATAGGGTAGAACTCGTCGAGGCTGAAGACCTCCACATTTTTGAATGAAACCTCGCCAGCCTTGTAGCGGCGTACCAACTCCTGATACACGCCAAGAGGTGTTCGACCTGTTGTAAGACCCAAAGCGAATGGGCGCTCCGATGAGTCGTGGGCGTTGATTGCCTTTACAATCTCACCTGCAACATACTCGGCACCTTGACCCTCGGTGGGGAATACTGATGTTGGGATTTTTTCATAACGGTGGATGATGTCGGCAGGAGTGCCGTCCATGATGATGCCACCGTCATACGGAAGTGAGTATTTGCTCTCCATAGTAATGTATTTTGTTGTTTTGCTTTATATACAAACAGTCATTATGCAAATTTAGAAAAATTATTTATATAAATAAAGAATTTGGGCAAAAAATCGGCAAGAAAATGCTATCAGATGCCCCTCTGGCGGGTTTTTCGTGCGGGAGGTGTTGGCTGGAGGTTGGAATTTTAATTTTTAGCGCCTGTTTTCGGCGGTAGGGGTTGCATTTTTGAGCCATAATTTCTAACTTTGCTATATTATTAACCTACACGAAACTTTATATGAAAAGACTTTTCCTCTCATTATTGGCACTTTGTGCCGTTGCGACCGCGTCGGCGCAGACAAAGGTGATTGCTCACCGTGGCTTCCACGCAACGCAGAACTCTTACGACAACACAATCTCTGCGTTGAAGCACGCCCAGGCGTTGCGCGTATTCGGCTCGGAACTTGATGTGAACGAGACTACTGATGGCGAACTTATCGTTATCCACGGCGCTCGTCACCGCGATATTCCAAATGTGCAGGCTGCCGATTTCCAGACAGTTAGAGCATTGCCTTTGATAAATGGCGAGGTTGTACCAACCCTTGACGAGTACCTCAAGCAAGGTCGCAAGAGCAAGGCTACGAAACTTATCATCGAACTCAAGCGCCACGCTACGCCCGAGCAGGAGGCGCGCGTTGTGGCGAAGACCTTGGCGGCGGTGAAGAAGCATAAGTTGAACAAGCGCGTGGAGTATATCTCGTTCAGCCGCTACATCTGCGACGAGTTGGCTCGCACAGCACCAAAGGGCACGCAGATTGCCTACCTGAATGGCGAACTCTCGCCAGCGCAGTGCAAGGAGCGCGGTTTTACAGGTATCGACTACCACATCAACACCCTCAAGCAGCACCCCGAGTGGATTAAGCAGGCGCACGATTTGGGTATGACGGTGAATGTTTGGACTGTGAACGATGCAGAGACTATGCAGTGGTTTATTGACCACGGCGTGGATTACATCACAACCGATAACCCATTGGAACTTAATCGCTTGCTCGGTAAGTAATTCCCACACGCAGGAGCAATATAGGTCGCCGATTTAATAAAATTGGCGGCTTTTTTTGTTTGTTCGGCGGCGATGGAGTATCTTTGCTTAATAATTTTTGAGATATGGATTTGAGATATAGACTTGATGACCGCCCGAAGATGGGCATTCTGCTGATGTATAGCCTCCAGTGGTTTGTGCTGGCGGTGGCGGTGGTGATTACCTCGCTCTTTATTGCGGTGGGCTCGCCTGCCGAGCGTGTGTTGTATGCCCAGAAGGTCTTTGCGCTGATGGGTGTTGCGACCGTAGTGCAGGCTCTGTGGGGGCATCGTATGCCGCTTGTTGTGGGTCCGGCATCGGTGTTGCTGGTGGGTATCATCACGGCTATGGCAGCACAGGGTGATGCGCTGAATACCAACAAGATATACACCTCGGTGCTGATTGGTGGCGCTGCCGTTACGCTGCTCTCGGCGGGTCGCGCGATTGAGTACCTGCAGCGCATCTTCACGCCTCGCATCGTGGTGGTGATTTTGATGCTTATTGCCTTCACTTTAGGCCCTACAATCAAGAACCTGATATTCCCCGCTGGCGGCGAGGTGCGCTATGCTTTTGGCTTGTGGTTCACGCTGTTGGGCATTCCGACTATGGCGTTTGCGGCCAATAAGTTGCGTGGTGTGGCGAAGTCGCTGCTTATTCCTGCGGCGTTGTGCGTGGGTTGCGTGGCTTACTATTTGATATATGGCGGTTTTGGCGATGCGCTGGCGAAATCTGCCTCTTCGGAGGGGGCTCTGCTGTTGCCTCGTCTGGAGCTTGACTGGAGTATGATTGCAGCCTTTATGTTTTGCTATATCGCGCTGCTTATCAATGATATAAGTTCTGTTCAGTCGCTCGGCGCGATGCTCGGTGCTGATGGCTTGCAGAAGCGTTGCCGCCGCGGTGTCGGACTGACTGGTCTGTTTAATATGGTTGCGGGCGGAATGGGTATTATCGGCCCTGTGAACTACTCGATGTCGCCTGGCGTGATTGCCTCGTCGGGTTGTGCTTCGCGTTACGCCATTGTGCCTGCGGGCGTGGCATTGGTGTTGTGCGCCTTTGTGCCCGATGTGTTGGCGGTGATGACATCAATCCCCAATACGGTCATCGGCGTCATCTTGCTCTACCTGATGGGAACGCAGTTGGCGGCGTCGCTCTCGATGATTGCTAACTCGCAGAGCGCCAAGACCTTCGAGGAGTGCCTGATTCTCGGCCTGCCTATTATGGTTGCGCTCGTTTTCGGTATTATCCCTATGAGCGCTATCCCCGCGATTTTGCGTCCGATTGTTGGTAACGGCTTTGTGATGGGTGTTATTACGGTGATGTTGCTCGAACACCTGATTCTCCGCCAGCGAGCGAAAAAGGACCAGAAATAGATATATTATATATAGGTATATATGGAAGTGGGGCGAACATTGGGTCGCCTCACTTCTTGTTTTTTATCGTATGCCATAAATATGCGCTCTTTTGCATACGAAAAATGGTTACAAACTGTAACTTTTTGTAGAAATAATATTTATTACTGTAATCATAATGCATAAAGTCCCACTAATTATTAAACAATGTTAAATTAATATTAATTTTTTTTGATAAATTGGTTTTTTATGCCTAATTTTGCACTTGTATTTTTCCATTTTAGAAAGTGTGAACAAATACACATATAAATAAACAAAAAAATTAATGCTTATGGTTAGAAAAATTGTACTTTCTATCTTCGCAGTTTTGGCAGTATGCGCAGTCGCATTTGCACAGAATTTGCAGGTGACCGGTACGGTTAAGGACTCAGCTGGTAAGGCTGTTGTCGGAGCAGCTGTGTTCGTTGAGGGCACAACTCTCGGAACCACTACTGGTGTGGATGGTAGCTTTAAGCTACAGGTGCCAGCAGATGCCAATCTTTATGTATCTTTCATGGGTTATGAGGATCAGAAGATTGCCGTTAATGGCAAGAGCTTGATTAACATCGTATTGAAGGATGATTATCAGGCAATCGACGAGGTCGTAGTTCAGACCTTCGGTGAGGTTAAGAAGAAGGACTTGACTGGTTCTATCACAGCGGTTTCTTCTAAGGACTTGCAGAAGATGACAGTTTCTTCTGTTACAAAGGCTTTGGATGGTGCTGTTGCAGGTATTCAGTCATACTCTTCATCAGGTCAGCCAGGTGATGACTCATCAATCGTGATCCGTGGTATCGGTTCTATTAATGCGTCACAGACTGCTTTGATCGTTGTTGATGGTGTGCCTTATCCTTCTTCACTTTCTACAATCAACCCTCTTGACATCGAGTCAGTTGTTGTATCAAAGGACGCTGCCGCTAACGCATTGTACGGTTCTCGTGCTGCAAACGGTGTCGTATTCGTAACAACAAAGAAGGGTGCTCGCAATCAGAAGGCTAACATCACTTTCGAGGCAAAGTGGGGTTGGAACGAGCAGGGTATCTCTGAGCACAACACAATGCAGAACCCTGGTGATTACTACGAGTATGCTTTTGCTGCTTTGCGTAACTACGCTACTGCTGCTACAGGTGATGCTGCGTTTGGTGCAAGTTGGGCAAACGCTAACTTGATGCCTGCTCTCGGTAACTACATGGCTTACCGTTTGCCAGACAACGCTCCTGCAAATGCTACTCCAATCAACCCAGCTACTGGTAAGATTTGGGATGGCGCTGAGTTGCTCTACGCTGAGAACTATGATGATTACCTCTTCACAAAGCAGTTCCGTCAGGAGTACACTGTAAGTGTATCAGGTGGTTCAGAGCGTATGGACTACTATGTATCTGGTAGCTTCTTGGAGGATCCTTCTTACACAATCGGTTCAGCTTTCGGTCGTACATCAGTTCGTGGTGCTATGAACGCACAGGCTACAAAGTGGATGAAGATCGGTACTAACTTCTCTTGGACTCGCCGCAATCAGGACGCTCCTGGTTACTCAGGTGCTAACACTGGTAATGTCTTCTTGTGGACTATGTGGCAGAACCCAACCGTTCCTTACTATGCACGCGACCTTGAGGGTAAGATCCGTCTTAACGAGGATGGTTCAAAGATGCTTGAGAACGGTCTTGGTTCAACATTGTCTCCTTATGGTGCTACAATGGATGTGTTCAACTCACTCAACGAGGCTCACCCAGAGGCATCAATGTTGCGCGATATCTTCAACACTACAAAGGATAACATTTCAGCTTCGGCTTATGTTGATATCACCTTCTTGAAGGACTTCAAGTTCACTGCTAACGCAACAATGAACAATGTTTACACTCACGAGACTTCATTCCAGAACAACGAGGAGGGTTATGCAGCTACTCCTACTGTAAATGGTTGGATTGGTAAGGCAATGTCTTTCTATGAGACAATTAACACTCAGCAGTTGTTGAACTACTCAAAGACTGTAAACGATGTACACGCTATCAACGCTATGCTCGGTCACGAGTTCAGCTACGAGAAGTCTTCAGGTATGTCTGCAGCGAAGATGAACATCTTCTACCCAGGTATCCCAGAGCTCTCTAACGCTGTTGTTGATGACGCTAATGGTGGTTCATCTTCTACATCTCGTTCAGCTATCGAGGGTTACTTCTTCCGTGGTAACTATACTTACGACAACCGCTACGCAGCTTCTGTATCTTATCGTTATGACGGTTCTTCACAGTTCGCTTACAACCAGTGGGGTCACTTCTGGTCAGTAGGTGGTTCTTGGAGAGCTTCAGAGGAGGAGTGGATGAAGGACGCTTCTTGGGTTGACGATTTGAAGGTTCGTGCTACTTATGGTGTATCAGGTAACCAGTATGGTGGTTCATTCCCTTACACTAACCTTTGGTCAATCGGTGTATCTGGTGGCGAGCACACTTTGAGCTTGTCTTCAGTAGGTAATCCTAACCTCTCTTGGGAGCGTAACCACCAGTTTGACTTCGGTGTTGATTTCCGCTTCTTCGACCGCGTTTACGGTTCGTTGGATTACTACAACCGTCGTACTCACGACTTGATTTGGAACCGTCCAACTCCTGCTTCTACAGGTTTGACATCTCGTTTGGAGAATGTTGGTGTATTGGGCAATGTTGGTTTCGAGTTCGATGTAACAGTTGACCTTATCAAGAACGAGAACTTCTACTGGAACTTGAACCTCACAGGTGCAGTTTCACAGAACAAGTTGATCGAGTTCCCAGAGGAGTTGGGTAACCCTAACCTCGGTGGTGACTATGTATCAGGTTCTTACTTGCGTGGTAAGGGCAAGTCATACTACAACCTCTACCTCTTCGACTACGCTGGCATCAACCCAGAGAACGGTCAGGAGTTGTTCTGGAAGGATGTTAAGGACGCAGAGGGTAATGTTGTAGGTCGCGAGACTACAGAGGTTTACGCTGAGGCTACTCAGTATGAGTTCGGTGATGCACTTCCAGACCTCGTAGGTGGTATCCGCACTTCTTTCCAGTGGAAGAACCTTGACTTCTCTGCACAGATGGCTTACCAGCTTGGTGGTCACCAGTGGGATGGTAACTCTGCAAACCTCTATGACCCAGGTCGTGTTGGTTTCACAGTATCTGACGACTTGATCGGCAATACTTGGACTCCAGAGAACCCTAACGCAGAGTTCGGTCAGTTGAAGTATGGTGGTACTTGGAACTCTGTAGCTTCACGCTGCAACCGTTTGTTCCGTTCAGCTGCTTACTTCAACCTCAAGAATGTTAATGTTGGTTATACATTGCCTCAGAAGTGGACTTCACGCGCTGCTATCCAGTCAATGCGTGTATTCTTCAACGCTGACAACTTGTGCTTCGTAACTGAGCACGATGGTTTCGACCCTCGTACAGGTTACACTGGTCAGAACGGTTTCGGTTTCCCACAGGCTCGTACATTTACATTCGGTATCACACTTAATATGTAATAAATAGGAGGAAACAGATATGAAGAAATATATTTTTGCAATTGTCGCTTTGGCGGCTATGGTTTTCACCTCTTGCGATAGCATGTTGGATGTTGAGCCACAGGGTGGTTCAGTTTCAGACGAGCAGTTGCAGGTGTTGATTCAGAAGGATGCTGATAAGGTGCTCGCACCAATGATGCTCGATATGGTAAACTACTTGCACACTGGTTACTATTCAAGCTCAACTAACGGTCAGGGCTTTATGAACTGGCACCTCGGTATGGACCTCCAGGGTAATGACATCGTTTTGTCACAGACTAATAACTGGTGGGCTGACGAGTACACATTTGAGAACTTGCGTCAGCAGACTGCAAGTTACACAGCAGAGCGTTGGTACTGCTACTACAAGATGGTTTACAAGGCAAACCAGATTCTTTACCTTATCCCAGAGGGTGCTACTGGTCAGGCATTGGTTTACAAGGCACAGGCTTTGACTTATCGTGCATTGGCATACTACTACTTGGTAAACATCTACCAGGCATCTTATATGCACGGCGGTAAGGACGCAGCAGGTGTTCCTATGTACCTCTCAACTGGTGACCCAACAACAGGCCGTACTCCAGTTGCTACAATCTACACACAGATTACAAAGGACCTTCAGGAGGCTGTTGCAGCGTTCGAGACAACAGAGTATGACTCACACGCAACATTCACTGATATCGACGGCGCAGTTGCTAACATGGTTTTGGCTCGCGTTGCTTTGACTTCAGGTCAGTATGACATCGCAGCAGCTGCTGCTGGCAAGGTAATCTCTGCAGGTTACTCATTGATGGACGAGGAGACTTACACAACTTCTGGTTTCCAGGAGGGTACTCTCTCTGAGACTCTTTGGGCTTACGACTGGGCACAGGCTACTTCTTTGGAGAACTCAGCTTTCGCTTCTTGGGTTTCTAAGACAGCTATCGACAGCGGTTCTAACAAGGGTATCTATATGTGTATCGACCAGCAGCTCTACGATCAGATTCCTGCTACTGACTACCGCAAGGCTAACTTCGCTGCTACTGCAGAGGGTTCTTACCCAGCTTACATCAGCTCGAAGTTCAACACTGCAACATATCGTCAGGATGAGGTCTTCATGCGTCTTTCAGAGGCTTACCTCTTGAAGGCTGAGGCTGAGGCTCGCAACCAGCAGTACTCTGCAGCACAGGCTACATTGTTCGCTTTGGTATCAGAGCGTGACTCTGCTTACACAAAGTCAACAAAGACTGGCGATGCTCTCTTGAATGAGATTTATGTTCAGAGCCGTATCGAGTTGTGGGGTGAGGGTCACGAGTGGTTCACTAACAAGCGTTTCAACAAGGGCGTGGATCGTACAGCTTCTGCTAACCACAGCCACAAGGTTAAGATCGCTGCAGGTAAGGAGTTCACTTATCAGATTCCTCTCTCAATCGAGATCAACTCTAATCCTAACATCAAGGATTCTGACCAGAACCCATTGTAGTAGGATGACCTAATCGAAATTTATTTAGATTAGATATTCGGACCGCTATCCCTCGGGATGGCGGTCTTTTTTTTGTCTATTATTGTGGGGTAGGGGCGTGCGAGGAGTATGTGCGAGGCGGGCGTGTGAAAGGAGGAAGATATGGAATGAAAATTATCTTTTGATGCGGGCGGGGGGCGCGCTACGCCTCCAAAGAAAAACCTATTGCGAGGCGTGTTTTAGCGCGTCATTGCGATGACGAGGAGTTTAGTCTGATGCGTAAATCCCTAATATATAGAAACAAAAAAATAGGCTACACTTTGCGGTGTAGCCTATCAATTTTCAAATTATCCTTATCGTCTTACTACCTCGTGACCGAATGGCATAAGAGCCAAAACCATCAACTTGAAGTGCTGCAAGCCGAATGGGATGCCGATGATGGTGCAGCAGAAGATAACGCCCATTGTCAAGTGACCCAGCGCCACCTCGATACCACCAAAGATAATCCAGAGGATGTTGAGCACCAGCGCCATACAGCCCATAGGCTTATCGCCCTGTGTCACCTCGCCACCAAATGGCCAGAGGGCAAACATACCCAACTTCATCACCTTGATGCCGAATGGAATACCAACGATAGTGAGGCAGAGCACCAAACCACCGATGAGGTAGCCCAACGAGAGGAGCAAACCTCCGAAAACTACCCAGATAATGTTACCGATAAAATTCATATTCTTTACAGTTTAGGTTAAAACTATACAAATATACAAAAATTTTTATCCAATCAAAAACTCAAACAGACTTGGGTTCTCGTTCAGATACTGATAGTCGATGTTGTGCTCGACCATTCGCTGCGTCAAGCCACTGAAATCGTCGGGGTTCTGCAACTCGATACCAATCAGTACGGGACCCTTGTCGCGGTTGGTCTTTTTGTTGTACTCGAAGTAGGTGATGTCGTCGTGCGGACCCAAAACATTGGTCACAAAGTCCTGCAACGCACCCGCGCGCTGTGGGAAGCGCACCACGAAGTAGTGCTTCAGACCCTCGTAGAGCAGCGAGCGCTCCTTGATATCCTCCATTCGCACGATGTCGTTGTTGCTGCCGCTGATGACGCACACCACATTCTTACCCTTAATCTGCTCGGCGTAGTAGTCCAATGCGCTGATACTCAACGCGCCAGCAGGCTCTACGACGATAGCGTCGAAGTTGTAGAGGTTAAGGATTGTCGAGCAGACCTTGCCCTCGGGCACTACGATGATGTCATCGAGCACCTGACGGCAGATGTCGAAGGTGATGTCACCCACGCGCTGTACCGCCGCACCATCCACGAACTTGTCAATCTCTGGGAGGGATGTCACCTCGCCTCGCTCGATTGAGAGTTTCATACTCGCCGCGCCCGCAGGCTCAACACCGATAATCTTGGTGTGTGGCGACATCTGTTTATATACCGCACCGATACCCGACGCCAGACCTCCGCCACCGATAGGCACGAAGATGTAGTCGATAGGGGTGCTGCTCTGCTGCAAAATCTCAAGACCGACGGTCGCCTGACCCTCGATAATCTTTGGGTCGTTGAATGGCGGGATGAAGGTTTTGCCCTCCTGCTCGCACGCACGCTCCGCCGCGGCATTCGCCTGGTCGAAGGTGTCGCCCGAGAGGACAACCTCAATCTGACTGCCGCCAAACATCTTCACCTGGTTAATCTTCTGCTTTGGGGTCGTTACAGGCATAAATATCTTACCCATAATGCCCAACTTATTGCACGAGAGTGCCACGCCCTGTGCGTGGTTGCCCGCGCTGGCGCAGACGATACCTCGCTCGCGCTGCTCGGCGGTGAGGCTACGAATCTTGTTGTATGCGCCGCGTATCTTGTACGAGCGCACCATCTGCAAGTCCTCACGCTTGAGCGAGATGTTGGCATCGAACTTCTGCGAGAGGGTGCGATTGTGAAGCATCGGCGTAGGCTCAAGTATCTCCTTGAGTGTGTGCTCCGCCGTCATCACATCGTTCAGTGCAGGGAAATATCTCTTTTCGCTCATAGCCCGTCGTGTTAGATGTTAGATGCAATGAAGTCGCCCACCTCGCTTGTCGAGCGTGGTGTCACGCCCTCGGGTGCGATGTCCTCGGTCACGAAGTTCTGCTCGATAGAGAGGTCCACTGCGCGACGAATGGCCGCGCCCGCCTCCATATCGGCAAAGGCGTATTCGAACATCATCGCCGCCGAGAGAATCGTTGCGATAGGGTTGGCGATGTTCTTGCCCGCCGCCTGTGGGTATGAGCCGTGGATAGGCTCGAAGAGCGATGTGTATGTTCCAATCGAAGCCGATGGCAACAGACCGAGTGAGCCAGTGATTACGCTTGCCTCGTCGGTGAGGATGTCGCCAAACATATTCTCCGTTACGACCACATCGAAGTGGCGTGGCTGCTGGATAATCTTCATCGCAGCGTTGTCCACAAACATATACTCTACCTCCACATTTGGATAATCCTTCTCCATTGCCTTCGCTGTCTCTCTCCAGAGGCGTGATGTAGCAAGCACATTTGCCTTATCCACTACGGTGAGTTTGCCGCGACGCTTTGCCGCATACTCGAAGCCGAGTCGGCAGATGCGCTCAATCTCGGGGCGTGTATATACGCAGGTGTCGTAGGCAGTGTTGCCATCCTCCGAGCGCCCCTGTGGGCGTCCGAAGTAAAGACCGCCCGTAAGTTCGCGCACGCAGAGGAAGTCAGCGCCCTCCACCAGGTCATAGCGCAGTGGCGAGCGGTGCAGGAGCGAGGCGAATGTGTTCACGGGGCGCAGGTTGGCATACAGGCCCAACTTCTTACGCATAGCCAAAAGACCCTGCTCGGGGCGCACCTTTGCCTCGGGGTTGTTGTCGAAGCGAGGGTCGCCGATAGCGCCGAACAACACCGCGTCGGCAGCCATACACACCTCGTGCGTAGAGTCAGGGTAGGGGTTACCGCAGTCGTCGATGGCGGCAGCGCCCACCTTGGCGTGAGTGTAGTTTACCTTATAGTCGAATTTTGCAGCGACGGCATCCACCGCCTTCACAGCCTGTGCAACAATCTCTGGACCGATACCGTCGCCAGGCAGAACTGCAATATTAATCTCTTTCATAGTTTATCTCTTTTGTTCAAACTGCTGAATCTCCTCGCGGATGCTCACCAGATAATCGACATCGTCGTAGCCGTTCATCAGGCACTGCTTCTTGTAGGGTGCAATCTCGAATGACTCCTTCTGCTCTGCGCCCACAATCTCGATAGTCTGCGCCTGAAGGTCAATCTTGAGTTCAGTTGCGGGGTTAGCCTCCACCGCCGCGAAGATTGCTGCAAGCATCTGCTCGCTAACGGTCACTGGCAACAAGCCATTGTTCAGGGCGTTGTTGCGGAAAATGTCTGCGAAGAAACTCGATACTACGGCGCGGAAGCCAGCGCCCTCAATCGCCCAGGCTGCGTGCTCACGGCTTGAACCACAACCGAAGTTCTTGCCCGCGATGAGAACCTCGCCCGTATAGAGCGGTGAGTTCATCACAAACTCTGGCTTTGGGTTGCCCTCCTTGTCGTAACGCCAATCGCGGAAGAGGTTCTCGCCGAAGCCCTCGCGTGTGGTCGCCTTCAGGAAGCGTGCGGGGATAATCTGGTCGGTGTCGATGTTCTCGATGGGCAGAGGTACTGCCGTTGAGATGAGTGTAGTGAATTTATTTCTCATAATATCTCCTCCTTGTTGGTTTACATCAAATCTCGTGGGTCGGTAACAACGCCCGTCACAGCCGCTGCGGCAGCCACCAACGGACCAGCCAGCATTGTGCGTGCATCGGGACCCTGACGACCCTCGAAGTTACGGTTAGAGGTTGCCACGCAGTACTTGCCTGCTGGAATCTTATCCTCGTTCATAGCCAAACAAGCCGAGCAACCGGGCTGGCGCAACTCAAAGCCCGCCTCGTTAAGAATCTCTTTCAAGCCCTCCTCGATAGCCAAGCGCTCCACCTCCTTGCTGCCTGGGACAATCCAGGCGGTGATGTTATCGGCCTTCTTCTTACCCTTTACGAAGTGTGCGAAGGCGCGCAAATCCTCGATGCGGCCGTTTGTGCAACTGCCCACAAAGACATAATCTACCTTCTTGCCAATCATCTTCTCGCCCTCGCTGAAGCCCATATAGCCCAGTGCCTTGGCGTAAGATACCTTCGATGCCTCGTCCAAACCCTCCGAAGTAGGGATTGTGCCGCTGATGCCGATACCCATACCTGGGTTTGTGCCGTAGGTAATCATAGGCTCGATGTCTGCGGCATCGAAAGTGACCTCCTTGTCAAATACGGCGTCGTCGTCAGAGCGCAACTTGCTCCAGCGCTCCACAGCCTCGTCCCAGGCCTTGCCCTGTGGTGCGAACTCGCGACCCTTCAGGTAGTCGAATGTGGTCTGGTCGGGGGCAATCATACCGCCACGCGCACCCATCTCGATACTCATATTGCAGATGGTCATACGCGCCTCCATAGAAAGCGAGCGGATAGCCGAGCCTGCAAACTCAACGAAGTGACCTGTGCCACCGCCAGTGCCGAGTTTCGAGATGATGTAGAGGATAATATCCTTTGAGCAGACGCCCTCCTTTAGTTCGCCCTCGATGTTGATTCGCATACTCTTTGGCTTCGATTGAAGGATGCACTGCGATGCGAGAGCCATCTCAACCTCGCTTGTACCGATACCGAAGGCGATGCAACCCAGCGCTCCGTGAGTAGAGGTGTGGCTGTCACCGCAGACGATAGTCATACCAGGCTGCGTGAGTCCAGTCTGTGGACCGATGACATGGATAATGCCGTTGTGCGCCTCGCCGATAGGGAAGATGGTGATGCCAGTTTCGGCGCAGTTCTTCACCAGCGTGGCCACCTGCTCGGCCGACTGGGGCTCTGCGATAGGGAGGTGCTGGTTCTGCGTCGGGATGTTGTGGTCGGGGCTTGCCGTCACCTGCTGGGGGCGGAACACCTCGATACCACGACGGCGCAAGCCCGCAAATGCTTGCGGACTTGTCACCTCGTGAATGTATTGTCGGTCGATATAGAGCACACACGAACCACCGTCGATGGTCTTGACCGTGTGCGTATCCCATATCTTATCGAAAAGCGTATTCATCGTTAGTTGATTTTTGATATTGCATCAATGAATGACTCTACCGAAGCGGTCACGATGTCGGTGTTAGCACCGAAGCCGTGATATATCTTGCCCTTGTGAGAGATTGACATATGCACCTTACCCAAGTCGTCGCTACCGCGCGTGATAGCCTGCACGAGGTACTCCTCGATGTGTACGCGGCGCTTGGTGATGTTCTTAACGGCGGTGATTGCCGCATCCACAGGACCATTACCGCAAGCCGTCTCGGTGAAGGTGTCGCCATCGAAACTAATCTGTACGGTTGCCGTAGGGATGCTCGACTTACCGCAGACAATCTGCAAGCCAGTGAGCTGTATGCTCATACGGCGGCGTGATGAAGCGGTGCCAATCAATACCTCAAGGTCGCGCGTTGTGACCATCTTCTTCTTGTCGGCGAGTTCAAGGAAACGCTGGTAGATGTCGTCCAACTCCTCATTCTCTGGGTTGTAGCCAATCTCGGCGAGGTGGTGCTTCAATGCTGCACGACCACTGCGGGCAGTGAGCACGATGCTTGACTGATCAACGCCAACCTCCTCTGGGTCGATAATCTCGTATGTCTCGCGGCTCTTCAAAACGCCATCCTGGTGGATGCCCGATGAGTGTGCAAAGGCGTTGCGACCAACGATAGCCTTGTTTGCCTGCACTGGCATACGCATCAAGTTAGATACGAGTTTGCTGGTTGTGATAATCTGCTTTGAGTCGATGCCAATCTCGAAGTCGAGGTTCTTGTGGCACTTGATAGCCATCACAACCTCCTCCAGAGCAGTGTTACCCGCGCGCTCGCCCAAGCCGTTGATTGTCACCTCCACCTGACGCGCACCATTCTGCACCGCCGCCAGGGTGTTGGCTGTCGCCATACCGAGGTCATTGTGGCAGTGTGTTGAGATGATAGCCTTGTCGATGTTAGGCACATTGTTCTTCAGGTAGGCAATCTTTGCTCCGTACTCGCTTGGAAGGCAGTAGCCCGTAGTGTCTGGAATGTTCACAACGGTAGCACCCGCTGCGATGACAGCCTCTACCACGCGAGCCAGGAACTCCTCGTCAGTACGACCAGCATCCTCGGCGTAGAACTCCACATCATCAACGAAGCGACGGGCATACTTCACTGCCTCCACCGCCTGCTCCATAACGGTCTCGGGAGTCATACGCAACTTCTCGTAGATGTGGTATGTCGATGTGCCGATACCTGTGTGGATACGACCACGCTTTGCGAACTCCAAAGCCTGCGCCGCAACCTCAATATCCTTCTTTACGGCACGGGTGAGGGCGCAGATGGTAGGGTTGCTCACCGCCTTTGAGATCTCAACTACCGAGTTGAAATCGCCTGGGCTTGAGATTGGGAAACCCGCCTCGATGATGTCCACGCCCAACTTCTCCAACTGACGCGCCACCTCAATCTTCTCGATGGTGTTGAGCTGGCAACCTGGCACCTGCTCGGCGTCGCGGAGAGTCGTGTCGAATATATATACTTTTTCGCTCATAAAATTCTTCGGTTATTAGTTATTCTCTGGGCGGAGCTTACGAACTACCGCACCTGCCTGCCACATCTCAGTCTCGCGCATCTCCTTGAGTTCTGCCTCAAGCTTTGTGCGGTAGTCAGGCTGTGAGTTGGTGTCGATACTGCGCTGTGCCTCGTTACCGCAAGCAACCTCGCTGTAAAGCTCCTCGAATACTGGCATAGTAGCATCGCGGAACTTCTTCCACCAGTCGAGTGCACCGCGCTGTGCAGTAGGAGAGTAGTTAGCGTACATCCAGTCCATACCGTTCTCGGCGATGAGTGGCATAAGACTCTGTGAAAGCTCCTCTACGGTCTCGTTGAACGCCTCCGATGGAGTGTGACCATTCTGGCGCAAAACCTCATACTGCGCTGCGAAGATACCCTGGATAGCACCCATCAAAGTACCGCGCTCACCTGTGAGGTCAGAATATACCTCGCGCTTGAATGTTGTCTCGAACAAGTAACCTGAACCAACACCGATACCGAGTGCGATTACGCGGTCCCAAGCCTTACCAGTTGCATCCTGGAAGATAGCGTAGCTTGAGTTCAAACCGCGACCCTGCAAGAACATACGGCGAAGTGATGTACCCGAGCCCTTTGGAGCAACCAAGATAACATCAACATCTGCTGGAGGAACGATACCTGTGCGCTCCTTGTAGGTGATGCCGAAGCCGTGTGAGAAGTAGAGTGCCTTGCCTGGGGTGAGGTATGGCTTGATTGTAGGCCATACAGAAATCTGACCAGCGTCAGAGAGCAAGTACTCGATGATGGTTGCCTTCTGGCAGGCCTCCTCAATCTCGAACAATGTCTCGCCTGGTACCCAGCCGTCCTCTACTGCCTTGTCCCAGCTCTTTGAGCCCTTACGCTGACCAACGATTACATTGAAACCGTTGTCACGCAAGTTGAGTGACTGACCAGGACCCTGCACACCATAACCGATAACTGCGATAGTCTCATCCTTCAATGTCTCCAAGGCCTTTGCCAATGGATATTCCTCTCGTGTTACGACATTCTCTTCAACGCCGCCAAAAATCATCTTTGCCATAATTGTAAATTTTTTTATTGTTTTTAATTTTTTATTCTTTTTATTTTGTCTCGCTTAAAATGCGATCTCTCTTTTCGTTTACATATTTCAAATACTCGTCAAGCAACTCTCGGCGTGACTTGATGATTGCCACCTGACCCGAACTTACGAACTGATAGATGCCGTAGGGGGCGAGTATCTGGTAGAGTTCATCCAACTCCGCCTTGTGACCTGTCTTCTCGAGGACGATGTACTCGTCGTGAATTTCCAGGATGCGTACATTGTGGCGGCGTACCAACTCCTCCACATTGCGGCTGCGCTTAACCTTGTAGAGTGCCAACTGCTGCATAACAACCTCGCTGGGCGAGTAGCAGAATACCTTAAGCACATCGACCTTCTTCTCTATCTGCTTCACAAGGTTTGCCACGCGCTCGGGGTCATTCTTCACTGCGATGGTGTATTTGTGGATGCCCTCGATAGCCGATGGTGAAGCGGCGATTGACTCAATGTTTACATTACGATGGGTGAATACGGTTGTCACCTGACTCAAGATACCCACCTTGTTCTCCGAAAATATGGTAATGATAAATTCTCTCTCCATTTTTGTAAATTTTAGGGAGGTTCTATAAATTAGGTCGAGTGGTTACTCAAGTCTAATATCGTGTACTGGTGCGCCTGCTGGCACCATTGGGAATACATTTTCCTCCTTCTCTACGCGGCACTCCAGAAGGAACGCTCCTTCGGTAGAGTGCATTTCGCGGATGGCATCGTCCAAATCCTCGTGACGCTCCACACAGCGGTAGGCGATGCGGTTTGCCTTGGCGAGTAACTCAAAGTCGGGGTTTACAAGTTCGGTGAACGAGTAGCGCTTGTCGTAGAAGAGTTCCTGCCACTGGCGTACCATACCGAGGTAGCCGTTGTTCATCAGGATAATCTTCACGCCCACCTGCGACTGGTAGATTGTGCCCAACTCCTGCGATGTCATCTGCAAGCCGCCGTCACCCACAAACAAACATACATCTCGCTCTGGCGCTCCAATCTTTGCGCCGATGGCTGCTGGCAGGCCGAAGCCCATTGTACCCAGGCCGCCCGATGTGATGATGCTACGGCTGCGCTTGAACTTAAAGTACTTCGAGGCGAACATCTGCTGCTGACCTACATCCGTCACGAGTATTGCATCGTCAAACTCCTTCGATACGGCATCCACCACCTCGCCCATACGCAGATGCGCTCCGCGGCGCTCGATGGCTGGGTCGATGATGTCCTCGCGCTCGATGTTGGCACATACTCTGAACTCGTCAATCCACTCCGAGTGGTCGTTTTGCGAGATGCGCTCGGTAATCATTGGCAACGACTCCTTGATATTGCCCAGCACTGGAACATCGGCATAAACAATCTTGTTAATCTCCGCAGGGTCAATCTCCAGATGGATAATCTTGGCGTTGATACCGAACTTCGATGGGTCGCCCGTCACTCTATCGTCGAAACGCATACCGATTGCAATCAGCAGGTCGCAGTCGCGGTTCTTGATGTTTGGACCATAGTTGCCGTGCATACCCAGCATACCTACATACTGCGGATGGTCGCTTGGCAGGGCCGACAGACCCAAGAGGGTAGAGGCTGCGGGGATACCGCTCTTCTCCAAAAACTCCTTCAACTCCTGCTCGGCGTTGGCGAGGATTACACCCTGACCAACCAGCGCCATAGGCTTGCGTGAGAGGTTAATCAGACGCACCGCCTCCAAAATCTGGTCGCTACAGATGTCGGCGTAGGGCTGATAACTGCGGATAAACTTGATTGGGTTATAATCGAAGTTGGTCAAGCCATTCTGTGCATCCTTCGTGATATCGACCACCACAGGACCTGGGCGGCCGCTTGATGCGATGTAGAAGGCGCGTGCGATAGCCGCTGGGATATCCTCGGCGCGCTTCACCTGACAGTTCCACTTTGTAACGGACTGCGTAATCTCGATGAAGTTAATCTCCTGAAAGGCGTCTGTGCCGAGTTGGCTTGATGCCACCTGACCACTGATAAGCACGATAGGGGTTGAGTCGAGCAGTGCATCCGCCAGACCCGTTACGGTGTTCGTAGCACCTGGACCCGAGGTCACGATGCAGACGCCCGTCTTGCCCGTTACACGCGCATAACCCTGCGCTGCGTGGATGGCACACTGCTCGTGACGCACCAGGATGTGGTTGAGTCGGTCGCGGTAGTCATAGAGCGCATTATATACGGGGATGATAGCACCGCCTGGGTAGCCGAAAATTGTCTCCACGCCCTCTGCGATGAATGAGCGGATGACAGCCTCCGAGCCCGTGATGCGGGGCAACTCCTTGGCGGGTTGAGCCGCCGTTATATCTGAAAAACCTGAATTCATAAGTTTGGGTTATCTAATGTTACTCTTCTGGAACGATTCTCACTGCGCCCTGGTCGGCTGAACTCACCAGCAGCGAGTAGGCACGCAACGATTGTGGAATCTGTCGGTCGCGGTTTGCTGGCTTGTGGATTGTCCACGCCGCCATTCTCTCTGCCAACTCCTCGCCAGTGATGCGGAGGTTGATTGAGCGTGCCGCGATGTCGATGTCGATGATGTCACCGCTCTGGATGATACCAATCTCACCGCCCGAAGCGGCCTCTGGTGAGATGTGACCGATTGACAGGCCTGATGTTCCGCCCGAGAAGCGACCGTCGGTAATCAGCGCACACGCCTTGTCCAGATGCTTCGACTTGAGGTAAGAGGTAGGGTAGAGCATCTCCTGCATACCTGGACCTCCCTTTGGCCCTTCGTAGCGGATGACCACCACATCGCCAGCCTCGACCTCGCCGCCCAGGATGCCGTTCATAGCCTGCTCCTGCGACTCAAAGACCTTCGCCTTGCCCGAGAACTGCATCAGGGAGTTATCTACGCCAGCGGTCTTTACGATACAACCCTTGCGGGCGATATTACCAGTCAGCACCGCCAGACCGCCATCGCGGAAGTAGCAATGCTCCATATCGCGGATGCAACCCTCGGCGTGGTCAGTGTCCATCTGCTCGTAGAAGCACTCCTGTGAACCCATCTCGCGGCTGTAGCGATTTGCTGGTGCGCTGCAATATATCTTGCGAGCCTCATCCGAGAAGTTCTCCGAGCCGAAGTAGTACTCGTCGATTACCTCTGCCAACGATGGTGCATCCACGCGCTTTGCCGAGGTGTCAATCAAACCATTCTTCGCAAGTTCGCCGAGGATGCCCATAATGCCACCCGCGCGGTTCACATCCTGAATGTGGTAGTGACCATTTGGCGCAACCTTGCAGAGCACTGGAATCTTGCGTGAGAGGCGGTCGATGTCCGCCATTGTGAAGTCCACACCCGCCTCGTGAGCCACAGCCAGGAGGTGGAGGACTGTATTTGTCGAGCCACCCATCGCGATGTCGAGCGACATAGCATTCTCGAAGGCAGCCTTCGTTGCGATTGAGCGTGGAAGAACCGACTCATCACCCTCGAAGTAGTAACGCTTGGCGTTCTCGACGATAAGTTTCGCCGCCTTCGCAAAGAGAGCCTTGCGATTGGTGTGAGTTGCAACGATTGTTCCGTTGCCAGGCAATGCCAAGCCGATAGCCTCGTTTAGGCAGTTCATTGAGTTCGCAGTGAACATACCCGAGCACGAGCCGCAACCTGGGCAGGCGCACGCCTCAATCTCGTCGGCGTCAGCGTCGGTGCAGTTCTCGTCGGCACTCATCACCATCGCATCAATCAGGTCGGCACCTCGTCCGCGGAAGTTACCCGCCTCCATAGGTCCGCCCGAAACGAAGATGGTTGGGATGTTCAGGCGCATCGACGCCATCAACATACCTGGAGTAATCTTGTCGCAGTTGCTGATGCATACCAGCGCATCCACCTTGTGGGCGTTTGCCATATACTCGACGCTGTCGGCGATGATGTCGCGCGAAGGCAACGAGTAGAGCATACCATCGTGACCCATTGCGATACCGTCATCGATGGCGATGGTGTTGAACTCTGCGGCGAAGCAACCCTGCTCCTCGATTAATGACTTTACATATTGACCTATCTTGTGGAGGTGAACATGACCTGGCACCATCTGTGTGAAGGAGTTTGCGATGCCGATAACGGGCATTCCCATCTGCTCCTTCTTCATTCCGTTAGCCCTCCAGAGGGCTCTTGCTCCCGCCATGCGACGACCGATAGTCGTGATGGCACTTCTTAACTGGTGTTTCATAATTTTTAATGTTAAAAGCCCTTCTCCATATCGGAAGAAAGGCTCTTAATAATATCGTCAAATATATACATACAACCTTTCTCCCGTTATCTGCGCAAGACCACGAGGTTTAGGTTGATGATAATTGACAAATTGCTTAACATATACTCTAACTTTACTAACCTATAACATCCGCCCTCGGGGAAAATCTCTTTCGGGGCGATTGTTAGTGCAAATGTAATAGTAAAAATTATTAAAAACAAGAAGAAATGACGCTTTTTTTGCATAAAAATTCCATATTGTCATCTATTCTCTGCACTTTTTGCTCTGCGTGGTGGTCTGGTGCGGGTTGCTATTGGATAATTATTGTGTGATAAATCGTAATGCGGGGGTGTAGAGAGTGTGATTTTATTCATCGTAAATGCTTGCTTTTGGGTGCGAAGGGGCGAGCCTCGCTTTTTATTTGTTGGCGAATTTGGCGCTCGATTTCGCTTCCGCACAATAAATGCGCTAAAAGGAAATGGATGAAAAAGCGAGGTTGGAAGCAAAAAGAGTTGTCGCGATTTTCAAAATTGCGTAAAAATTCGTAAATTTATCCCGCTAAAAACTTAAAATTATGATTTACAACGAAAGAGATATCCGTAATCAGACGGTAAAGAGATTGGCAGAGGCTGTGATGGCGGCTGCCCGCACAGCACCCAAGGCGAAGGGTCGTGATTTGGTGGAGGTGGCGATGATCACCGACGAAGATATTGAGCGTCTGTCGCAGACAATGCTCCAGATGAGCGCCGAGTCAGGTATGAAGTTCCTGTTGCGCGACGCAGCCAATGTGTTGGAGGCGGAGGCTGTGTTGGTGGTAGGTATCCAGTGTGAGAACTCGGAGTGTGGTCTTAACTGCGGCTACTGCGGCTACAAGGCTTGTCTTGAGAAACCAGCCTGCACACCTTGTGTGATGAATGGTGTCGATGTGGGTATCGCTATCGGTGCTGCCTGCTCGAAGATTGCCGACTTCCGTCTCGACTCGCGCGTGATGTTCTCGGCAGGATGGGCGGCAAAGCGTATGGATGTGCTGAATGGTGCTGACCTTGTATTCGCTATCCCATTGAGTTCTGCATCGAAAAACCCATTCTTCGACCGTAAGTCTCCACGCAAGGAGCAGCCACAGCCAGCGGCAGAGCCAGCAAAGCAGTAATTAATAAATATAATATAGAATATATGGAGAGCAAAAAATCAGTAGTCTCATCATTTGATGTTGATCATATCACCCTGAAGGCGGGTCTTTACTTGCGTTCGGTATATACCATTAACGACGAGTTTGCAGTTCATTCGTGGGATATGCGTTTCCGCGCACCTATGGACCACGCTCCACTCGGTGCCGAGGAGGTGCACACCATCGAGCACCTGATGGCATACTATCTGCGCCTTGACCCAGTTATCGGTCACAGCATCGTGTCGTTCTGCCCAATGGGTTGTAAGACAGGCTTTTACCTCTCGACAATGAACGACATCACAGCCGAGCAGATTCGCGAGGCGTTGGCACGCGTCTATAAGCAGGTGTTCCCGCTCAAGTCAAAGGATGATATCGTAGGCTTGAACGAGGTGCAGTGCGGTAACCCAGGTCTTTACGCCATTGCGACAACAAACTTCGCTATGGCGCAGTATATGCGTGCGCTCTATACTCCCGAGGAGGCTAAGGGGGCAGGTATTGAGTCAATCTATAATTGCGTTTGGTAATGAAGTACTTAATCATTGCTCCTACCGAGAGAGAGTATCGCAACATCACTCGCGCTCTTGAGAAGAGAACCACCGAGAACCAGTATCTTGTGACCCGTTGTGGCGTGGGTAAGGCTTTGGCGGCGGCAAATACGGCGCTTGCCATTGCGCAGCTCAACGGCGAACTCAACCGCGTGGCTGTTATCGGCTATGCCGCTTCGACTCTGGGTCGCAAGCGTGGTGAGTTGGTAGCCCCTCGTGTGGCTCGCTACCACGATTGCCGCATCCCTGGCGACTTCGTTCCCGAACTCACAGACCCACACCCTCTGCTTGGTCACGATGATGCGGTGGTGTGGACTGGCGATTCGTTTGTTGATGGCGAGATTATTGCCGATGTTAAGGCAAAGTATGGCTTGAAGTCGGGTCTTTTCGATATGGAGGCTACGGCGGTGTGTCAGGCGGCGGAGTTGTTCGACCTGCCCGTGGTGGTTATCAAGATGGTGTCGGATGTTCCCGAGGAGGGCGACAACGAGCACTCTTACGATGAGTTCGTGGACTCTCACTCCGACTTTAACCCATTCATTGATTACCTTGAGGCGTTGAAATAGTTTGCGCGATGACTCCTGAAATTGCATACGGTCTGCTGCTCCCGTTCCTTGGAACGACATTGGGTGCGTCGATGGTCTTTCTGCTGCGCGGCGAGATGTCGTCGTGGTTGCAGAAACTCCTGCTCGGCTTCGCGTCGGGCGTGATGATTGCTGCCTCGGTGTGGTCGCTGCTCATCCCCTCGATTAATATGTCGGCGGAGTTGGGTATGGTCGAGTGGTTGCCTGCGGTGGTGGGCTTTCTGGGCGGTATGTTCTCGCTGCTTATCTTCGATAGCGTCGTTCCGCATCAGCACCTTGACTCCGATGAGCCAGAGGGTATGAAGTCGGGGCTTGGCAGGTCGGCGATGCTGGTTATGGCGGTCACGCTGCACAACATACCCGAGGGTATGGCTGTGGGCGTAGTGCTGGCGGGCGCGTTGAGCGAGAGCGCGGGCATAACATTGGCGGGTGCGCTTGCCCTGTCGGTGGGTATCGCTATCCAGAATTTTCCCGAGGGCGCGATTGTCTCAATGCCACTCAAGCAGAGCCTCAAGAGTCGCTGGAAGGCGTTTGCCTATGGTGCTGGCTCGGGTATCGTGGAGCCCATAGCGGGACTTTTGACCATATTGATGATTGATGTGATGCAACCCATCTTGCCCTATCTCTTGGCATTTGCCGCGGGCGCAATGGTCTATGTGGTTGTCGAGGAGTTGATTCCCGAATCGCAGAGCGGTCATCACTCGAATATAGCGACAATAGGAGTTGCACTCGGTTTTGCCCTTATGATGGTTTTGGACATCGCATTAGGATAGAAAATAGGTTGCCAATCGGCAACCTATTCTTTTTATATCGCTTCCTGAACTTCCTCCTTCTCGGCCTCCTCGTCCTGCTCCTGGCAGAGCGCCTTGGCTTGCAGGATGGTGTTTATCAGGTTGTCGGCTTCGCGGCACGAAACGATTGTGCGCGAGTCGTAGATGTCGGTAATCTCCACGAAGTTATCCCACTCCGAAGCGTAGATTGTCACAATCTCAAACTGCTTCAAATCGAGGTATTTGCCATAATAACCGAAGAATCCCGCAGCGCCAAACAATCTAATCACCCAGCGCATCTCCCTTGGCTCCATCTTACGCATCGAGGCTATCTCGCGCACATCAAACTCGGTGATGTCGCAGACGCATTGTATCTCCACGCGGTCGTCAAGCAATACTATGCGGCGGGGGATGGAGAGCACCATCAGTCCCACGAGCGCCGCCATAAATGAGAGAAACCACGCCGAGAAGAAACCTCCCGTGTAGAGCAGGTATAGCGCCACCGCGATGAGCAACACGCCGATGAGCGTGAATGCCGTCGAGAGTTTTGTTCGGCGGTTGAAATTATAACTAAAACTGCGTATCATTCTCCTGGGCGGCAATTATCGCCTCGGCAATCGTAATGTCCGAAGGCGTGGTGATTTTGATGTTTTCGCGCTCACCCTCGATGAGCGTGATAGTGTGACCCGCAGCCTCCATCACCGATGCATCGTCGGTAAACGATGCCGAGAATGGTTGCTCGTACGCCTGGCGCAGAGCCTCGGCAGAGAAGCATTGTGGGGTCTGTATCATTCGCAGCAACGAGCGGTCGATGATGCGTGAGCCCTCGCCCTCGATGATGCGGTAGGAGTCGGCAGGCGCAACGGCTGGGATGACGGCGTTGTGGTTCTCGCCCTCGAGCACCAACTTGATAATCAACTTCTTTGATACAAGTGGGCGTACACCATCGTGGATGGCGATGGTCTCAACATCTGCGCCAAGAGCCTCGATGCCGTTCTTTACGGAATGAAAACGCTCCGCTCCGCCCGTTGCAATCTTATGTTGTGCGATGTCGAAACGAGCGGCGATGTTACGCCACAACTCGATATGCTCGGCTGGCAACACCACAACAATCTCCGCCGCTGGCAACGCCTCGCGCATACGGTTGATTGTTCTGCCCAGAATAGGCATATTGCCCAGCATCATAAACTGCTTTGGCAGCGCAGCGCCCATACGGCGTCCCGAGCCACCAGCCACTATCACTACTCCTGTTTTTGCCATATCAGTTTCTTCCCAAATCCGAGTCTGTTATCGGTAAGTTTCATAAAGTCGGCCTCGATGCGCCACAGCGTGAGGTCAGCAACGGCGGCATAGGGAAAACTCTTGATGTAAGCCATCTTGTCGCCCTCCTTGGCGGGCATCACCGTGCCCGTGATTTGCAGACCCTGCACCTTGCCTACGGTGCGAGTTTCGAGCACCACAGATGCAGCCACGCGAGGGTTTGCCAACATCATCTCGCCGTGAAGAGTGGTCTTGTCGGATGTAAAGACAAACGCCTGCTCATCAGCGCGGTAGGCGAAGAATGCGTTGCAGCAGTAGGGCGCACCATCTTTGGTTGCCGTGGCGAGCGTCAGCACATGGTGCTCGTCGATAAATGCTGCTATCTTTTGTAAATTATCCATCTTACTTCCTCTTTTTTGAGCTCTTCTCCTCCTTTGTCTCTACCTCCTCGGCGGGAGCGCTCTCGTTTGCGACGGGCGCTACCACAACGCTGTCGAGTTGGGTGACAATCATATCGGGCGTAGCCGTGCCGTTGAGTTCGGCAATGACGCGGTCACGAATATGCTCGAATGCCGCTCTGTTCTCCTTCTTGATTGGCTCGGCGGGCTCTTGTGGCACCTTGAGTGGGTCGATGTTCACGCCATTCTTCCAGATGCGGTAGTCGAGGTGAGGACCCGTAGATGTACCAGTGCTACCCACATAACCGATGAGTTCGCCCTGTCGTACGCGTGAGCCCTGCTTGATGCCCTTGGCGAAGCGACTCAAGTGGAGGTATCCCGTCACGAGGTTGCCAGCGTGCTTGATTTTCAGCGTGTTTCCGCCTCCGCCACCCCAGCCTTTGAAGGTGACAACACCATCCGCTACGGCGTGTACTGGTGTGCCCGTAGGTGCGGCGTAATCGACGCCCAGGTGAGGACGATATACGCGGTGTACGGGGTGAAGTCGTGCGCGTGAGAAGCGCGAACTGATGCGCGAGAACTTAAGTGGCGCTTTCAACAACTGCTTACGCAGCGAAGCACCATCCTGTTCCCAGTATTGTATCTTGTCATCCTGCTTGAATGGGATGGCATAGACATCCTTGCCCGCATGGTTGAACTTCGCGCCCCAGATGCGACCGATGCCAACCGATACGGTGTCGATAAGTTTCTCGTCGTAGATTACGGTGAAGTGGTCGCCCTTCTGGATGCCGAAGAAATCGACTGTCCACTGGTATATATCCTCCAACTCTGCCGCCAGCGAGTATGGCAGGCTGTCGCGCATAATAGCGCCCCAGAGCGACGATTCGATGGTCGAAGAGCGCATCTGTCGGCGGATGGTGACATCCTTCTCTCCCTTGGTTACGGTGAGTGAGTCGCCCTTGAAACCGAATACCACATACTCGATGATATCCTTCTCATATACAAGATAATCGAGTCTGTCGCCCGCCACCGAATCCTCGGCGATAAATGCTGTGTAGGGGCGGTCGGCGCGAATCTGCTTGAGTGGGAAAATATCCTTTGCCGCCTTGTCCAACTTGTCGATTGTGACGGCCGAGATGCCATATTTCGAGAGGATTTGACCCATAGTCTCGCCTCGACCTACTGAGTCGGTCTGGAGTCGGTAGTCGTCGGCGATGATGCCAAAAAGTATTGTTGGTTGCTTCTCAACCTCCTCGGTGGGTGTGGTCGCAGAGCCACCCTTACACGCTGTGAGGGCGACGAAAAGCGATAGTGTCAGTGTTGTAAGTATAAATCTTTTCATAGTCACGCAAAAATACGCAAAATATCCAACAAATGGGAAACTTGGCAAGTTAAATGATGTTAAATAATTAAAAAAAACATCTAAATGGTTGTTTTCTAAATAATAAATGGTTATCTTTGACCAAATTGTATAGGTGCCTGACTGCGGTTGTGGTTGGGCGTGTAGCGGCAAAGAGGCCTTGATGATATGAAGTTAATACTCAAATTGATATCGTATATTTACCGATTGGTGATTTCCATTCGCCATTGGTTGTTCGATTGTGGCTTCCTGAAGAGTCACTCGTTCAAGACTCCTATCATCTGTGTGGGCAACATCACTGTGGGCGGTACGGGCAAGACGCCGACTGCCGAGATGATTATCGAGAATATGACCCCTTACTATCGCGTGGCGCTCCTCTCGCGAGGTTATGGACGCCGCACGAAGGGTTATATGGAGGTGAGCCCAAACTCATCCTACCGAGATGTGGGCGACGAGCCGTTGCAGATTAAACTCAAATATCCCGAGACACTTGTTGTGGTGTGCGAGAAGCGCGTGGATGCCATCCGCAGAATCGAGGCGGAGCACCCAGAAATCAACCTCATCGTGATGGATGACGGCTTCCAGCACCGCTATGTCGATCCCCGCATAAATGTGATTATCATCGACTCTACGCGCTCTATTTTCGAGGATGATTTTCTTCCCGCGGGCTCGCTGCGCGATAAGGTCGAGGCGTTGGATAGAGCGCATTACTTCATCGTGACAAAATGTCCGCTCGGTATGTCGCCGCTCGACCAGCGCATCTGGCGCAAGGGTTTGCTGAACTACGCTTATCAGCGCATCTACTTCACGCAGGTAGTGCCTACCGAGGCGGTGTCGCCATTCTTCCCCGAGAATAGATTGGAGAAGGGCTCGGAGGTGATTGTGATGTCGGGTATCGGCAATCCAAAGGCCTTTGTGAAGGGCGTGAGAAGGGAGTATAAGGTTGTGTCGAAGATGATTTTGCCCGACCACCATGTCTATACGGTGGCGGATTTGAATCGTCTGGTGGCGCTCTTTGAGAAGTATCCTAACGCCAAGTTGCTCACAACCGAGAAGGATGCCGTTAAGTTGCGCCGCAGTAAGAAGGTGCCCGTGATTATCCGCGAGAGGATGTTCTATCAGCCTTTGAAGGTGGAGTTCCTGGAGGGCTCTGATTCCGATTTCTTCAGCACTCTGAAGGATGATTTGGACGGCAAGATTCACCTTGGCGACCTGAAAATTGATGGAGAAGAGTAGATTAAAATAAAGTTTAGATATGATTAATAAGGTAATTTTAGTAGGAAATGTAGGTATTGACCCCGAGGTGCGTACCACCGAGTCGGGCGTTAAGGTTGCGCGCGTGCGTTTGGCAACATCAGAGCGTTATGTAGATAAGCAGAGCGGCGAGCGCAAGGAGCTCACCGAGTGGCACACTATCACTTTGTGGCGTGGTTTGGCGGATGTTGTTGATCGCTATGTACACAAGGGTTCGCAGATTTATGTTGAGGGTCGCCTCCGTACACGCGAGTGGGTTGATAAGGATCAGGTGAAGCGTTACACAACCGAGATTCTCGCTGACAATATGCAACTTTTGGGTAGTCGCAGCGACAACAACGGCGGTCAGGCATCTGCACCAGCCGCAGCGCCCGCAGCACCAGCATATCAGCAGCCAGCGCAATCTTATCAGGCGCCAGCCGCACCTGCTGCTATTCCAACTGCGCAGGAGGATCCAGATGATTTACCATTTTAGGACAAAAAGAAAAGTCGCTGATTTCAGCGACTTTTCTTTTATCTTTATTTCGCGAACTACTCCTCCTCGCGCTTGACGCACTCGATGCCGACGCGCTTCAGGAGGTTGAGTCCATCCTCCGAGCGGTAGTCGTCGAGATATACAACGCGCTTGATACCCGCCTGGATAATCAACTTTGAGCACTCGATGCAGGGCGCAGCCGTGATGTAGAGCGTCGCTCCATCGCAGTTGTTTGCGCTCTTGGCAACCTTGGTGATTGCGTTTGCCTCGGCGTGAAGTACATAGGGCTTTGTCTTGCCCGTAACCTCATCCTCGCAGATATTCTCAAAACCCGATGGCGTGCCGTTGTAGCCATCCGAGATAATCATCTTATCCTTGACAATCAGCGCTCCCACCTGACGGCGCACGCAGTATGAGTTCTCTGCCCAGATGCGCGCCATACGCAGATAGCGCGAGTCCAATTGTCGAAGCTTCTCCTCTTCGTATCCCATTTCAAGAGTATATTTTGGGGCGGACAGCGCCGCCCCGATTATTACATATTCTTACCGTGGCAGTGCTTGTACTTCTTGCCGCTACCGCAAGGGCAGAGGTCGTTACGACCCACTTTCTTCTCAACCTTGATAGGTGCTGGCTTGCTCTTCTCGCCCTGACCAGCCGCCGCAGCCGCCGCCATACGAGATGCCTGAAGTTTGTTCACATCCACCTTCGCCTGCTGGCGACGCTCCTGCTGAACGCTCTGTGGGTTGTTCTCGCGTGTTGGGATGTATGACTTGTTCAACACTGCAAGTGCATCGCGGTTCACCTTCTCGAGCATCTTCGCAAAGAGGTTGTAAGACTCCAGTTTGTAAATCAACAATGGGTCCTTCTGCTCGTAGGTAGCGTTCTGTACGCTCTGGCGCAACTCATCCATCTCGCGCAGGTGCTCACGCCAAGCATCGTCGATAGTCGTGAAGAGCACAATCTTCGAGAATGCCTTGTAAATCTCTGCACCATCGGTATCCTTGCAACGCTGCAACTCAACTGGCACATGGAAGCCCAGGTGACCATCGGTGATAGGGAAGTGGATGACGCGGTCCATCTGGTGCTCGTTATCCTTGTAGATAGCCTCCATAGTTGTGCGAACGGTGTCGGCAACAGCCTTCTGGCGGCGAGCAAAGAGCGTGCGCATATCCTCTACAATCATCTCCACGAGCTGCGCTGGCTTTGCAGAGTTATATGTCGCCTCATCGAACGATGGCTGGAGAGCCACCTCGCGGATAAGGTCGTAAGTAGCGTTCTCGTAGTCCACGCCATCGTGCTCGCGAACGAAGCCCTCGGCGTAGTCGTACATAATGTTGTTGAGGTCAATCTCAATCTGCTCACCGTAGAGCGCGTGGCGACGACGAGTGTAGATAACCTCACGCTGTGAGTTCATCACATCATCATACTCGAGCAGGCGCTTACGCACACCAAAATGGTTCTCCTCGACCTTCTTCTGTGCACGCTCGATGGCGTTGGTCATAATCGAGGCCTGGATAACCTCGCCCTCCTCGATGCCCATACGGTCCATGATGGCAGCGATACGCTCTGAGCCGAACAGGCGCATCAGGTTGTCCTCCAACGATACGAAGAACTGTGAAGAACCTGGGTCACCCTGACGACCTGCACGACCGCGCAACTGACGATCCACGCGACGGCTCTCGTGGCGCTCCGTACCGATGATGGCAAGACCACCCGCAGCCTTTGCCTCTGGCGAGAGTTTGATGTCGGTACCACGACCCGCCATGTTGGTGGCGATGGTAACCTGACCCACGCGACCAGCCTCGGCAACAATCTGCGCCTCCAACTGGTGCTGCTTTGCGTTCAACACATTATGCTTGATGCCGCGCAACTTAAGCATACGGCTCAATAACTCTGAAATCTCGACCGATGTAGTACCCACCAAGACTGGGCGCTTTGCCTCCACCAGGCGTACAATCTCCTCGATTACGGCGTTGTACTTCTCGCGCATAGTCTTGTAAACCAAGTCCTCGCGGTCGTCGCGGACTACTGGGCGGTTTGTTGGAATCACAACAACATCCAACTTGTAGATGTTCCAGAACTCTGATGCCTCGGTCTCGGCGGTACCTGTCATACCCGCTAACTTGTGGTACATACGGAAGTAGTTCTGCAATGTGATAGTTGCGAATGTCTGCGTAGCAGCCTCCACCTTCACGCGCTCCTTCGCCTCGATAGCTTGATGCAAGCCATCCGAGTAGCGGCGTCCGTCGAGGATACGACCAGTCTGCTCATCGACAATCTTCACCTTGTTGTCCATCACCACATACTCCACATCCTTCTCGAACATTGAGTATGCCTTCAGGAGCTGGTTTACGGTGTGTACGCGCTCTGACTTAATAGAGTAGTCGTTGATAATCTCATCCTTCTTCTGCGCCTTCTCCTCTGGTGTAAGACCGCTCTTCTCCAACTCGGCTACCTCGCTGCCGATGTCAGGCAACACGAAGAAACGCTCCTCGTTGAAGTACTTTGACAACACCTCGTGACCCTTGTCGGTAAGCTCCACCGAGTTCATCTTCTCGTCGATAACGAAGTAGAGGTCATCGGTAATCTCGTGCATACGGCGGTTGTTGTCCTGCATATAGACATTCTCGGTCTTCTGGAACTGCACCTTGATGCCCTGCTCCGAGAGGAACTTGATGATAGGCTTATACTTTGGCAGACCCTTGTGAGCACGATAGAGCAGGATACCTCCCTCCTCTGGTTTGCCCTCGGCGAAGAGTTTGCGCGCCTCGGCAACGAGCGAAGTCACAAAGTTCTTCTGGAGGTTGTAGAGGTGCTCGATTGATGGGCGGTAGTTCTCGAACATCTGGTCATCACCCTTTGGCACTGGACCAGAGATGATGAGCGGAGTACGAGCGTCGTCAATCAATACCGAATCGACCTCATCGACGATTGCGTAGTGGTGCTTGCGCTGTACCAAATCCTTTGGCGATGATGCCATATTGTCGCGCAGGTAGTCGAAGCCATACTCGTTGTTTGTACCGAATGTGATGTCGGCGAGGTATGCCTTGCGGCGAGCCTCCGAGTTTGGCTGGTGCTTGTCGATGCAATCCACCGACAGACCGTGGAACTCATACATAGGACCCATCCACTCCGAGTCACGGCGTGCCAGGTAGTCGTTCACTGTCACAACATGCACACCCTTGCGAGCCAACGCGTTCAAGAATACTGGCAGGGTAGCCACCAAGGTCTTACCCTCACCCGTAGCCATCTCGGCAATCTTACCCTTGTGGAGTACAACACCACCGAAGAGCTGTACATCGTAGTGTACCATCTCCCACTTGATGTCGTTACCGCCCGCAGTCCAGTGTGTGGCGTAGAGAGCCTTGTCGCCCTCGATAGTCACGAAGTCCTTGTGGGCTGCGAGGTTGCGGTCGAAGTCGTTTGCTGTAACCTCCACCACCTCGTTCTGGGTGAATCGGCGAGCCGTATCCTTCATAATGGCGAAAGCCTCGGGCAGAATCTCGTCGAGTTTCTGCTCAATCTTATCGTCAATGCGCTTCTTTGTTGTCTCGATATCCTTTGAGATCTTCTCCTTCTCCGAGAGTGATGTGTTAGAGAGTTCCAACTTCGCCTTCTGCTCCACGATGTGAGCCTCGTCAGCGGCGATGAACTCTGCAATCTGCTGCATCAGAGCGGCACTGCGTGCACGCAACTCATCGTTCGAGAGACGCTCAATAGAAGGATATACCTCCTTGATCTTCTGCACATAAGGCTCAATCTGCTTGCGATCCTTATCTGCTTTCGATCCGAAAAAGAATTTGATAATGTTGCTTAATATATCCATTTTGTCTTGCTTTATATTTCTTGAAAAATTTTCATCCTACAAAGATAGGGATTTCTTTCTAATTTTCAAAATATTACGCCCCGCTTTTCTTATTCCCCGTGCAGTTGCTTCTCCTCGATAGTAGCCATTATCTGTCTGCCCACGATACACTCCTCGCATCGCTGGTGGCGGCAATACTCAAACGAGAGTTGCAGTAGAGCCTGACTATCGAATGCCGTTTGCGCTATCGGGCCATAACTTTTCCACTGCGCGATGATGGAATTGCTCTCGGCGGGAAGGTCCTCGAGCATCGATATTGCGCGGTTGCGAAGGGTGTCGTTGTTGATGTAGTCGCCGTAGGCATATTGCATCTGCGCCACGAGATTTATCGCCAGAAGGTCGGTCTTGGTGCGGCCTATGCGCTTGGCTATGCTCTGCTGCTTGGTGGATGCGGGTGTGTAGTGATTTAGCCAGTAAGGCAATGATTCACAACTGAATAACTTATTGACATCCTCGCCCGTGCGGCACGCCAGCATACGGTCCATAATGTCGCTGGTGTGGGTCAGTAGGGTGGCAATCTGCGAGAGTCGCAGGATAGGGTGGTTGTTGGGGTAAATCTTTGTGATTTTCCACTCCTCGGGCTCCATTGGCTCGATGGAGTATTTGGCTGCGAGGTAGGCGAAGTTGCGCTTCAGGTTGAGGATATACTCATCGTGAGGGTACAAATCCAGAAGACCCGATGCGCCAATCAGCATCGCCTCGATGTTTTGCGGCACCATCCTCTCGCGCAGAATCATTGCGTATGCCACGCGGCGCGACAGGGTGTCGAATGCCTGCTTGTTATCCACGCCGCCCATAGTGCGGAGCAGCATAATGTAGAATGTCTGCTGCCAGTTCTGCTCGCTCTCGAGGAATATCTGCTTGATGTCGCCATACTTGCGGTTGAGGCGCTCGAAACTCAAGGTGTTGTAGATGGCCAGGCGCTGCAGCGTCCCTATCTTATGCAAAAAACCGCCACAGCCGAAGTACGATGCCCCGGCTTTCAGACGGTTTATATGACGCTTCATCTCGTCCATACTTTTCCCTGATTAGAGGAGATTGAGTTCCAGCAGAGCCTCCTCGCTCATCATCGAACGATCCCAGGGTGGGTCGAATGTGAGGATGATGTTCACCTCGTTCACGCCGTTAATCTTCTTCACCTGCGTGTTGATGTCCTCGATGAGCATATCCGCCATCGGGCAGTTTGGCGCGGTGAGGGTCATACGGATGTTTGCCACGCCCTCGGGGTCGTAGTCAATCTCGTAGATAAGTCCCAGGTCGTAGATGTTTACGGGAATCTCTGGGTCGTATATGTTTTTGAGTGTCAGCACGATGTCGTGCTCCACGCGTAAAATATCTTCGGGTGTCATTTCTGCGTTTTATGCTTGACGGGATGTGAGCGCCAGGGCGTACATCTTCATCTGTTTAATCATTGCGATGAGTCCATTGCTGCGTGTTGGTGAGAGGTTTTCACCCAGACCGATAGCGTCAATGAAGTAGAGGTCGAGATCGACAATCTCCTGCGGTGTGCGACCATTCATCACGCGGATGAGCAGTGCGATGATGCCCTTGGTGATGATGGCGTCGCTGTCGGCAGCGTAGAAAATCTTGCCATCCTCCACTCGCGCATCAACCCACACGCGCGACTGGCAACCCTTGATGACATACTGCTCGGTGCGGTGCTCGTCGGCAATGGCGGGCAGTGAGTCGCTCAACTCGATGAGGTAGTCGTACTTGTCCAGCCACTCGTCAAAGACTGCGAACTCCTCGATAATCTCTTCCTGAATAGTATCTTTCATAGTTTCAATGCGTTAAAAAATATCCAATACCTCGCCCTCGGCAGCCGATGGGGTGCTCACGCCCAGCATATGCGCCTGCGTAGCCGCCAGCGAGGTTATATCGACCTTCTCGGTGCGTCGCGCCGCAGCCAAGCCGCCACCATAGATAATCAGCGGCACATGGGTGTCGTAACGATACATCGAGCCCGACATCGAGCGGATGTTGTTCTGCTCGGTAATCCAGCCGGGCATAAGGTTTATTATCACATCGCCCGAACGGCGGGGGTAGAATCCATTTTGCACCTTGCGACCATAGCCGCTACCGAAGTAACTGCTACGCAGAGCCTCTGCCGAGAGTGCGTGAGCCACGCCGCGCAACTGCATCACGAATGTCGCTACATCGTACTGCATATCGGCAATCGAAAGACCCTTGTCGTAGATGAGGTTGTGGTTGAGGTAGATAGCGTTGTCAATCACGCCCAGCACCCAGTCGCCGTTGCCGTGCTGTGCACCGATGAAGGCGTTGGTGATAACCTCTGCCTGACGCACATTGAAGCGCTCCAACTCCTTGCCCTGGGCGTTGTACGCGGGGCTTGAGCCGTGGTCGGAGGTGAGTGTGATGATGATGTCGCGTGGGTCGGTCACCTGTGCCAAGGTGAATGTAAGGAACTCCTCAAGGTCGCGGTCAAGGCGGTAGAGCATATCCTCATACTCGATTGACTCCACACCATAGCGGCCGCTGATGAGGCGTGGCGTGTCAAGCACGATGTTGAGCACATCGACCTGCTCGTCGCTACCCATATCGTTCTTTGCGATGGTCTGCTTGGCGAAGGCGAGGATGGCGGTGTTGCCCGCTGGGGTGTAGCACATCTGCTCATAGACATCTATCAGGTTGCCCGTAGCCAGTGGCGCAGTGTCCTCCAGGCAGTTGATGCGCTTGTTGGGGCTATCCTTGGCTACATTTATGCTGATAACCTGCGAATTAACATACTTGTCGATGTCAAACAGAGGTGTCCAACTCTTGATGATAAAGTCCTCGTTGCTGTCGTTTCGGTTGTAGTCCAGAATCCAGCGTGGGAGTTCTTTGGTGTAGTATGACGATGTTGTCCAGTCGCTCTGCAAGTTCTCCATCCAGTACGCCTCGCCCGCGTGACCCGCCATAACGATGGCTGAAAGGGGCTCAACGGCTATGGTGCGGATGATGCTCTGGTCGTTGGACTCTACTACGGCGTCGCTGATGGTCTCGGCGTGGAGTTGGCGGGGCGAGTAGTTGCCCGAGCCGCTACTGTAATTCACGCTCTGCTCCTTGCTGTCGTCGATGAGGTTCACCTGCTTGTTGCCCACATAGTCAAACCAGCGGTCCGACACTACGCCGTGCACCGATGGCTGCGCTCCCGTTGAGATTGTAGCCAACGAGACGGGTGTTGTGGTCTGCATATAGTCGTAGGATGCGTTTGTGAACCATACGCCCTCGTTCTTCAGACGCGCAAAACCTCCGTTTGTGAAGTTTGCGGCGTAGCGGTTGAGGTCGTTGGCGTGCATCGAACTCACCACGATGTTCACCATCAGGCGTGGCTTGCTCGCAGGCTCCTGCGCTGATGCAGTGTAAGTCGTTAAGAGAACGACAATTAGAGTGATATATCTGAATATTCTTGCCATAGCGGTAAATGTTGTGAATGCAAAATTACTATAAAATTTATAAATGTGCGACAAAAGACTCTTTTTCCTCGCTGAAATCGAGTGTGGGGTAGTGTCGCAGAATATCCTCAATCTCGCCCAGTTGCTTGCGGCAGAAGAGTTTGTGGCTCTCTGACTGTGAGTCGAATGGGCGGTGTGATGCCGCGCGCGAAATCTTCTCCAGGCGCTTGATTAACTCCAGCGTCTCGGCGGAAAATGCCACTTGTGAAAACCTCTGCCAGATGTAGTCAATCGCCAGTGGCGAGGGGTGAACCATATCCTCGGCATAGAAGCGGTAGTCGCGCAGTTCATCGTTCATAATCTCAAACGAGGGGAAGTATGAAGCGTTCTCCGTGCGCCCAATTATCTCGGCAATCGCTACGCGCAAGGTCGCCTTGCTCAATGAGTTCTGCTCCAGACCATCGCCCAGGTGGCGGATGGGACTAACGGTGAAAATCACGCGCTTACCCTTTAGCGCGGTGTTCATCAACTCGCTCCAGCGCGTGGCAATATCCTCTGCGGAAAGCATCGTGCGCTGAAAGAGCGACTGCGGCTGCTTGTGGCAGTTGGCAACAACGGTGCCACTCTCCCCAAGGCGATAGACCCACGCCGTACCGAAGGTGATGATGATGGTGTCCGCCTGCTTAAGTGCCTCTGCGCCCTTTGAGAGTGCCGACTGCATCGCGTTGAGAGCCTGCTGCTTGTCGGCGGCAGAGAATGAGGAGTGGAAATCGTAACTGAACCAGTGGCCATTAGCGTGGTGCAGTTCCTCCTCCGCAATGCCCCTGCCCGATACCATTCGCTCGATGGATGCGGCGATGGATTCGGGGTTGAAAAGTATGCCTGTGGGCGAGGATGTGGTGTGGAATTTCGCACACTTCAGGCGCTCTGCCATATTCTGGGCAAAGCACGACCCGATGGAGAAGATTTTGGCGCAGTGGTCAATCTTCTCGGCGAAGGGGTTAATTGCTATGTGCGTAAAAAATTCCATCCTAAATCTCGCTTAACTCCAACCAACGCATCTCCTTCTCCTCCAATGAGTTGATTATATCTGCAATCTTTGCGGCTGTGGAGGTTAGTTCCTCGTGCGAGAGCGTGCCCGACGAGAGCAGAGCCTCCAACTCGCCTTTCTCCTGCTCCAGCGCAGGAATATCCTTTTCCAACTGCTCCAACTCGCGCTGCTCCTTGAACGAAAGTTTGTGGCGCGAAGGTGTGGCGCTGGTCTGTGGTTTCGTGTTCTTTTGTGCCTTCTCGGCGGCGATGCGTGCCTCACGCGCCTGCTCTGCCTCCTGCTCCTTGATATATTCGCGGTACTCGCTGTACTGACCCACAAAGTCCTTCACCGCACCGCCCTCACGGAAGATGAAGAGGTGATCGACGGTCTTGTCAAGGAAGTAGCGGTCGTGCGATACAATCAGCAGACATCCCTTAAACGATGAGAGATACTCCTCCAGTACATTCAGCGTGAGGATGTCGAGGTCGTTTGTCGGCTCATCGAGAATCAGGAAGTTGGGGTTACGCATCAGCACTGTGAGCAGATAGAGTCGGCGCTGCTCGCCACCGCTCAAAATCTCCACGCGCTTGTTGAGTGTTTCGGGCGGGAAGAGAAAGCGGTTGAGCATCGAGGTTGCCGATATGCTGTGTCCGTCGGCGGTGGTGACTGTCTCGGCGATGTCGTGTACGATGTCGAAGACGGTCTGACCAGACTTGAAGTTGATTCCGCTCTGGCGGTAGTAACCGATGCGGAGTGTCTCGCCGCGCTCGATTGTGCCGCTGTCGGGCAGAAGCGCACCTGTCATCAGGTTGAGGAAGGTACTCTTGCCCACGCCGTTCTTGCCCACGATGCCCACGCGCTCGAAGCGTGAGAACTTATAGGAAAATCTGTCGAGCATTCTGCGCTCGCCGAAGTTGAGCGTAACATCCTCGCAGTCAATAATCTTACCACCCAAGCGTGATGTCGCAACATTGATTGACATCTCTGCGCGTGAAAGCGATACCGAGGCGCGGTCCTTCAGGTCGTAGAAGGCATTTATGCGGTAACGCGCCTTGCCCGTACGCGCTTGTGGGGTGCTTCGTATCCACTCCAACTCGCGACGCAGCAGGTTGCGTGCCTTGTCGATGTTTGCCTGCATATTTGTGTAGCGCTCCTCGCGCTTTTCGAGGAATGTGGCGTAGTTGCCTCGGTAGGCTATGAGTTCGCCCCTGTCCAACTCGAAGATAGTGTTGCAGACCCTATCCAGAAAGTAACGGTCGTGAGTCACCATCAGCAGCGTGCAACGCGACTTTTGGAGATGACCCTCGAGGTATTCGATAACATCAATGTCGAGGTGGTTTGTCGGCTCGTCCATAATAAGGAAATCGGCCTCCTGCAACAACATCAGCGCAATGGCCGCGCGCTTCGCCTCACCACCCGACAACTCGCCCATAGGCTGGTCGAGTCGCGAAAGTTTCATCGACGATAGCACCTGCTTCACCCTCTGCTCGGCGCTCCAGCCATCTACGGCATCCATCGCCGCCATAGCCTGCGCTATGCGCTGCTCGTCGCCCGAGTCGATAGCATCCTGATAGCGCTTGATGACCTCGTAGGTGTTGCCCATACGGGAATATACTTCATCGAAGAGTGTGTTGGTGGGGTTGAAGTCGCAAGTCTGGTCGAGGAAGGCTACCTTGATATCCTTCATAAACTTAATCTCGCCACCTCTGTCCGACGAGTCCAATCCCGCAAGAATTTTCAGTAGAGAACTCTTTCCCGTGCCGTTGGGTGCGATGAGGGCAATCTTATCACC
>JAFZFR010000041.1 GCA_017555805.1 Alistipes sp.
CCGACTTGCACAGCAAGGCGATGGGGATCCTCCCGAAAATTGTACCGCAATACATCTATTGAGTGGAGGATTACCTTCGCCACCCTTTGGGTGTCGGGTAATGACATAACTATAATACTGCAACACTAATGTATATAATTCCAAAAAAAGAGGTCATTGCAAAAGAACAACCTCCATTTCATTCTATCTATTTTCTATTCTCCTCTACCCAATTAGTCAGTTCCACGAACTCCGCCACCGACAACTTCTCTGCCCTCTCGGTAAAGAAACGATGCTCCGCACCGCCAAAGTCACCGAATACGGAACGCAACGAGTTTCGCAACATCTTGCGGCGCTGACCAAACGACGCCTTCACAACCTTCACAAACAAAGCCTCGTCGCAGCCTAACTTTTCGGTTGCATTGCGCTTCAGGCGGATAACCGCACTCTTAACCTTTGGTGGTGGGTTAAACACCTTCTCGCCCACGGTAAAGAGATACTCAATATCATACCACGCCTGCAACAACACGCTCAAGATACCATACTCCCTCGACCCTGGGGGCTCGGCAATACGCACCGCCACCTCCTTCTGAATCATACCCACACACTCGGGAACGATATCGCGATTTTCGATTATCTTAAAGAAGATTTGTGACGAGATATTATAAGGGAAATTACCAATCACCTTCACCTTCTCGCCAAACTTCTCACGCAGGTCCATCTTCAGGAAGTCGCCCTCAATCAAACGAGGTGCAAAGTCGGGATAGTGCTCGTGGAGGTACTCCACGCTCTCGGTGTCAATCTCTGCGCCATAGGTCACCACATCGTCGCGCTGCAACAGAAACTGCGTCAGCACGCCCATACCGCAACCCACCTCCAGCACCTTGTCTGGCTGCTCGGCACTACCACCCGAGAGTGAATAACATATTTTTCTGGCGATATTCAGGTCAGTCAGAAAGTGCTGACCCAACGCCTTTTTTGCTCTTACTTGATTCATACAGCAAAGATAGGCATTATATCTAATAATTCAAAAAAGGTTCAGGCGGAATCTCATCGTAATAGAGTCCACCGTGATGTGGATTACGCAACTTCATATCCCAACCAATCTGGCGAATATGAGTCTGAACTCTAAACATCTCAATCTCATTCGGCTGAACTTGGGATTCTACATTCCACATCATATTAGAAAGAGTATAATATATTTTATACATCTCTTGTCCGTAATAATAATGCCACATAGTACCCAAAACACCCATTATTCCACTCTTGTGAGCATATTGACACTGTGCTTTTATTCCCTCAACCGTATTCCAGGGACTTGTCAAAACAGAAAAACCGTGTGACTTAAAATAATCTATGGTTGGATATTCTGATTTCGCTCCTCCATAATACCAATCTGCAACTATTATATCACGAGGTAGCTTCAAAAAGCCTTCAGCTGTCTCTTTAGTGCCATTGGTAACAAATCCGTTCCAGCGGGGCTCCCAAGATATTAGCATATCGTGCCACATAATGGTGCGTGCTCCAAGCGATGATATAGTATCGTTCATAGCTTTGATATGCTCTACAAAGAGTTTGGAATAGGATTGAGAGGCACAATCGGGACAACTTGGTTGGTTTGCCTCATCACATCCTATATGGAAAAATGGAGGGTGACCAAATGCTTCATAACGCTCCTTAATCAATGCCTGCAACAATTTGCGAGTTTCGGGATTTGACAAACACCAATTCCAACCCGCAAGCGGCTCAAACAGAGGCTGATATTTAGAATCAACATCCAATGTAGCGTGTTTACCTGCGTGGCTGCGAGCCTGCGCAGCGTGACCAAAAACATTTATCTGCGGAATAAGTGTAATGCCCAAATCATCGGCAATAGCCTTAAGTCGCTTTATCTCCTTTTTGGTCATCGTGCCATCCTGCCATCCAAACCACGGAGCGACATCGCTGCGAAATGTACCCCACGACTCAATAACCGCATAGTTCATCTTGTAATATGCCGCCAGGCGAATCAATCGTTCCACCTCCCACGGCTCTGTCTCGTGAAACCAGCAGATGTGGACTCCACGGAAGTTCATCTTGGGGCTATCCTTGATATTTGTTTTGGGCACAATCCAGCCGTTGACCTCGGCAACGCCACGCTGCGGAATAGCGAGCTGACGCAGAGAGTAGAGAGCATAACGAGCACCCTGCAAAGTAAGAGCCGAAATTCTCACGCCCGACTCATCCACCACAAGCGTGTAACCCTCATCCTCCGTAACAGCGACTTTGCCACTTGAGAACTCCACTGCAGGACGATACTTTCCATACCACTCTTTCAAATGCTTCTCTGCCCACTCCTGCGCTTGAGAATCGGCGCAAGTCAGGGTCACTTTATCTAACACAACATAATCGGTGGAAGATACCTCAAACTCTATTGGGATGGGGAAAATGGTTGGCGCAATAGTTTGTGCTACGGAGCAATAAACAGTTGTACAAACGGCAAGCAGGAGGATAACATAATGTTTAAGCCCAAATCTTTTCATAACTCACAAACCTTTATCGTTTATTACACTCCTTGATTGCGCGAATTTCATCTTCGCTATATGGGGTCTTATCCTGGCGCAAAATATCGTGAAACCACACTTTGGGCTCTCCGCCAACATAAGGTTTCTTCTTGGTGTCCCAATCGTAAATAGTGTTACTCTTTCCGCTGACAAAGCCCCAATTGATTGCACCGACATTCTGACTCTTTAGGAAAGGCATAACCTTCTGAAATGTACATTCAAATGGGCGTGCCATATACTCGGTACACATTATCGGACGATTAAGCATTCTCAAATGTGAAATCCAATTATTGTGAAATGAAGTATCAAAATAACTATGATAACAAATCACATCAGAATTATTGAGCTGCACGCTACTCAAATAATGGAAATTATCCAGCGACCACACTGCCGAAGTGAGAGGTTGAGATGGGTTGATCTCACGAGCCCACTCGAATACCTTTATCAACAAATCAATAGAGTCTTTCTTTTTGGGTTCATTGTACAAGTCCCACATCACGATACGCTCATCATCCTTAAATGTTTTCAAAATATCCATCACATAAGGTTTCAGGTCGGCAAGCATCTTCTCCTTATCGCCACGCAACGATGCAAATGGGTCGTGCAACCAATATGAATTATGCATACCTGGGATAGGGTCAGGTTGCTTACCAATAGCACCCTCGGGATAGTTGCAATCATCGAAAAAGACAAACATAGTACGAATGCCGTGCTTCATCGAAATGGTGAGATACTCATCAATACGCTTCTTGAAGCCTCGTTTATCTGCCTCCCAAGCCTTGCTGTGAAGATATACACGCATCACATTGAAGCCCAACTCCTCAGCCCAGCCAAGCTCCTTGTCGATAAGTTCGGGGCTGAAGGTATCCTCCTGCCACATCTCAAGCTGGTTGATAGCATTGCTCGGCACAAAATTACATCCCGACATCCAAGGTTGCTGGGCGTACCACTCATTCACACGCTCCTCGCTCCAACGCAACGCCTCCATCGGTAGTTTCTTATTTTTTTCACGAGCAACCAACGGCATAGCCATCGCAATAAGCGCAATCAAGAATACTATTCGTTTCATAAATTCATTTATTTAGTAAGTCGATAAATCCATTTCACCCACAGCCACGCCAGCACGGGTGCAACCACCACTACCCCACGATGATAAGTCCACGCCGACTCAAAGTCAAGATACATAAGCGACAGCAACGCCCTCGACATTCCGCAACCCCAGCACTCCTCGCCCGTAAACCAATGCACCAGACAGAGCGTGTGGGTATGCTCGAAAAAGCTCTCGCGTGGAATAAAATAGAGAGCCAACAGCAACAACGCAACCGCAACGGCTCTCCAATATTTCACCAGACGAGGCATTATTATTTGTTACTTACGACCTTCCCCTCGCCATCGCGGTACGAGCCCACGATAATCATAATAAAGTCAATAAGCCACCATATACCGCAGCCACCAAAGGTCAGAAGCTGTGCAACGCCTTTTTTGCTCTTACTTGATTCATTCTTGCTTTTTACTAATGTCCCACCTCGCAGAGGAACTTGATACGCACCAGACGAATCTCCTCCTCGGTGTAGTCAGAGCCCAACTCCTCGATGGCAGCATCCAGCGAGTCGCTCTCGGCATCCTCCTTGAAGTAGAGGTAGATGTCCTCCACCTTATCCTCATCCATCACCTTGCTGACATAGTACGATATATCGAGTTTCGTACCCGAGTTCACGATACCCTCAACCTCCGAGAGCACCTCATCAAAATCGAGATTCTTCGCCCTTGCAATATCCTCGAAGTCCATCTTGCGGTCGATTGACTGGATGATGAAAATCTTGTTACCCGACTTGTTCGCCACCGACTTGACGACCATATCCTGTGGGCGGATAATATCCTTCTCCTCGACATAGGCCTTGATGAGTTTGATGAAATCCTCGCCAAACTTCTTCGCCTTGCCAGCACCCACACCCGAGATGCTCTGCATCTCCTCGATGGTGATTGGGTAGTGGATTGACATATCCTCCAACGATGGGTCCTGGAAGATTACGAATGGAGGCAGGTCGTGCTTCTTGGCAACCTTCTTACGCAAATCCTTCAACATCGAGAACAACTCCTCGTCGGCAGCGCCGCCCTTGTTCATCTGTGCTGACATATTCTGCTCCTCCGCCTGCTCCTCATCGTAGTTGTGGTCCAGCGTCACAGTCACCGACTTTGGCATCTTGATAAATGCCTCGCCCTTCTCGTTTATCGAAATCAAACCGTAGTTCTCGATGCTCTTGTCTATGAGACCCATAATCAGCGCCTGACGCGCCACCGCACCCCAGAACTTCGCGTCGTGGTCCTCGCCCTCGCCAAAGAGTTTGAGTTTGTTGTGACCATAACTCTTCACCTGCGCCGTAACCTTACCCGTCAACACCGCCGCCAGGTGGTCCACCTTGAACTTATCGCCGATAGCCTGCAAGGTCTGCAACATCAACTTCATCTCCTCCTTGGCATCCACCTTTGGCTTTGGATTGACGCAGTTGTCACAACAGCCGCAGTCGGGCTGGTCGTACTCCTCGCCAAAGTAGTGCAGCAGGGTCTTTCTGCGACACATCGAACTCTCGGCGTATGATACTGTCTCCAATAGCAGCAACTTACCAATCTCCTGCTCGGCAACTGGCTTGCCCTGCATAAACTTCTCAAGTTTCTGAATATCCTTATAACTATAGAAGGTAAGGCAATGACCCTCGCCACCATCACGACCCGCGCGACCAGTCTCCTGATAGTATCCCTCCAGCGACTTTGGAATGTCGTAGTGGATAACATAACGCACATCGGGCTTGTCGATACCCATACCGAAGGCAATCGTCGCCACAATCACATCCACCCTCTCCATCAGGAAGTCATCCTGATTGTTGGCTCTGGTCTGGGCATCCATACCCGCGTGATATGCCAGCGCCTTGATGCCGTTGGCAACGAGCAACTCGGCGAGTTCCTCCACCTTCTTGCGGCTCAGGCAGTAGATGAAACCACTCTTGCCCGCACGCTGCTTGATGAAG
>JAFZFR010000042.1 GCA_017555805.1 Alistipes sp.
AAAATACATCTTCACACTCTTGACTAACAAATTTCAACAAATTCTCTCCTATGGGCAGAAGTAATTTTTCATATTCTCCAACATTGACAACTCCAACCTCCTCTCCATAGTTAAACACTATACAATCTAAATCAGTTTTAATACGCAACATTCCCATAGGAACGGAAGATTGCGAGTTAGCAGATGATATATTTTGACAAGGCACAATTTTACTGATGTACCTTTTAACCATATCATCAATATCAACCTCAAATTTCTGACCTGAACGGATTTCTATACTATTTTGAGTTTTTACAATCTCTATCTCTTTCGGAAAATTATCTGGCAAAAGATTATGATTGAACTCATTATCGGGGTTTAGAAAAATAATTTTCAAGCCCGACTCAATGGCTTGACATATCTCACAACGCACCCAATCGCCTTCATTCACGCAATTATCCATTGCGTTCTTGGTAAGAATACAAAGAAAAACTTTTGCCTGCTTGATTGCACCCAAAATCTTCTTCTCAAAATCTTCAGGTCCAATCTTATTATGATCAAAAAATACACGACCTTTATATCCACGATCTTCCAACCCTTGCAAAACATTGCGTGCAATGGATGTTCCCCATTCCTTACCATTCTCGTCTTTTCGGCGATAACTGATGAATATGTCGTATTTTTCTTGTTGCATATTGATGCAGGTTAGTGCGATTATTGATTACAAATTTAATAAAATTTATCTTACAGACAAAACCGACAGATAATTTATAAACATAGCTGCTTAATTATTTTTTCTCTGCGGAATTATTCTTATCTTTGTGGGATATTAATCTGCGCTATCTTTGATAGCGTGCAAAACAGTAGAAAATTATGAAAGCAGCAATTATTGGATATGGAAAGATGGGTCGCGAGATTGAGAAGATTCTCATCGACCGCGGTCACGAAGTAGCACTTATTATAGACATCGACAATGCGGCTGACCTCAACGCCGAGAATTTGGCAAACATTGATGTCGCTATCGAGTTCACAACGCCCTCAACGGCTTACAACAACATCCGCACCTGCTTGGAGTGTGGCGCGGCGGTGGTGAGCGGCACAACGGGCTGGACATCGCGCCTGGAGGAGTTGCAGACACTCTGCAAGGAGAAGGGTGGTGCTATGTTCTACGCATCGAACTACTCGCTCGGCGTAAACCTTATGTTCCGCCTCAACCGCGAGTTGGCACGCCTTGTGAACAACTTTTCTGGTTATAAACTCACTATGAGCGAGACTCACCACACCGAGAAGAAGGACTCTCCAAGCGGCACAGCCGTAACCCTTGCCGAGGATGCTATCGCACGCCTTGACAACAAGAAGGGGTGGGTGAATGAGCCTACGGATGATGATTCGCTCATCGGCATCGAGTCGTTCCGCATCGGTATGAATCCAGGTGAGCATAGCGTGGTCTATACATCGGAGGATGATGTGCTGGAGATTCGCCACTCAATCAAAAACCGCCGCACGCTCGCACTCGGCGCAGTGGTAGCGGCAGAGTTCCTGTGCGGCAAGAAGGGTGTTTATACAATGGATGATATGTTTTAATCGGTCGGCAAAAGTCGAACAGAGTAACTGAATAAAAAGATGAATAAGATAAAGGCATTTTTTGCAAATAAGTGGGTAGGCTTCACATTGGCTACGATTCTCTATGTGTTGTGGTTTGTGGTGTGGGCTGGTTGCTGGTGGATGATATTCGGTGTGGCGGTGATTTATGACCTCTACATCTCAAAATATTTCTACCGCTATGTATGGAGCAAGAACGAGGCGCTATGCGAGAAGAGTGCGCTCTACCGCAGCGTATATGAGTGGGTGAACGCAATCGTCTTTGCGACGGTGGTGGCTTCGCTCATTCACATCTTCTTCTTCCAGATGTATGTCATCCCATCATCTTCGATGGAGAAGACCCTTTTGGTGGGTGACTACCTCTATGTGAGCAAGGTGGCGTATGGTCCAAAGATGCCAAATACACCCGTAGCGTTCCCATTCGTGCACCACACAATGCCGCTGTCGCATACCAAAAAGTCGTTCAGCGAGTGCATCAAGTTGCCATACAAGCGACTGAAGGGTTTGGGCGAGATTAAGCGCAACGATGTAGTGGTGTTTAACTTCCCTGCGGGAGATACCGTATTGCTGGAGAATCAAGCGGTGACATATTACGATGTGTTGCGCGAGTATCAGGCGCAGTTTGGTGCTGAGCAGGGTCGCAAGGCGTTGGAGCGCGACTACACAATCATCAGCCGCCCCGTAGATAAGCGTGAGAACTACATCAAGCGTTGCGTGGCGATGCCAGGCGATGAGATTAAGATTATCGACGGCGAGTTAATCGTAAACGGCAAGCCAGAGGAGTTTATCCCCGAGAAGCAGTATTGCTACTCAATCCACACATCGTCGCCATTGAGCGCCTATGCAATCGAGAAGATGGGCATTACGGAGATGTCTGGTAGCGGCACACACTACTTCGCGCCACTGACAGAGGAGATGGTGGAGCAGTTGCTCAAGATGGATAATGTGATTAGTGTGACACGCTACACCGTACAGGAGCAGTGCTTCCCACACAGCGCAAACTATCCTTGGACAGCCGACAACTTTGGTCCGCTGACTATCCCAGCGAAGGGCGCTACCGTAGAACTCACAACCGAGAACCTGCCTCTTTATGAGCGCATCATAGATGTCTACGAGGAGAATGACCTCGAGGTGAATGGCGGCAAGATTTATATCAACGGCGAGAAGGCGACATCATACACCTTCAAGATGAACTACTACTGGATGATGGGCGACAACCGCCACAACTCGGCCGACTCACGCTACTGGGGCTTCGTGCCAGAGGACCACATCGTGGGTAAGGCTTCGTTCATCTGGCTCTCGCTGGATGCAAACAAGAGTTTCCCAGAGAAGATTCGTTTCAACAGACTGTTCAACAAAATTCGATAGGCAGAGAGTGGGCGAAATTAAAGATAGTTACCTAACCGTCGAGGGCAGCGCCGAGGCGATATACAAGGAGAAGAGCAGTAAGTTCCTCTGCTACGCCTTCCATGTGGAGAGCGAGGAGGAGATTGCCGCCTGTCTGGAGCCCTTGTATAAGCGTTACTACGACGCTACACACCATTGCTATGCGTGGAGGCTCGGTCCAGAGGGCGAGAGGTTCCGCGCAAATGATGATGGCGAGCCTTCAAGCACGGCGGGAAAGCCCATACTGGGTCAGATGCTCTCGCGCGAGATTACCGATTGCCTTATTGTCGTGGTGCGTTACTTTGGTGGCACGAAGTTGGGCGTACCTGGGCTTATTGCGGCCTACAAGGAGTCGGCGGCAGCGGTGCTGGACGAGGCGAAGGTGGTGGAGCGCACGGTGGATAAGCATATCTTTATCGAGTATCCATACATCGTGATGAACGATGTGATGCGTATAATCAAGGAGGAGCAGCCCGTAATCGAGGAGCAGATATTTGACAACCTCTGCTCGATGCGACTCGCTATGCGATTGAGCAAGGCGGATATTCTGCTCGGCAGATTAAGAAAGGTTGAAGGGGCAACGGTAGAGGAGATATAGAGATGTCACACGAAAACAAGATATACATCAAGGGTGCGAGGGTTCACAACTTAAAGGGTGTGAGCCTCGAAATTCCACACAATACGCTTACCGTGGTGACAGGGCTGTCGGGCTCGGGAAAATCAACCCTCGCCTTTGACACAATCTTCGCCGAGGGTCAGCGCCGATATGTGGAGAGCCTTTCGTCGTATGCGCGTCAGTTCCTGGGTCGCGTGACAAAGCCCGATGTGGACCTTATCTCGGGCATCGCGCCAGCCATCGCCATCGAGCAGAAGGTGAACACACGCAACCCACGCTCGACGGTGGGCACATCGACCGAGATATATGACTATATGAAGTTGCTCTACGCCCGCGTAGGACACACTTTCTCGCCCGTGTCGGGCAAGGAGGTGCGTTGCTATGGCGTGGATGATGTGGTGGGACTCATAACCGAGAAGGGAATGGGCGAGAGGGTAGTTATCACCTCGCCGCTACATCTAAAGGAGGGTCAGGGACTTATCGAAAAGTTGCTGCAACTCTTGAGCGACGGCTTTATGAGGGTGTGGATTGGTGGCCAGACACTCACCTTCGAGGAGTTTATGCCAACAATCAACGAGGCGACCCGCGCCGAGGATATACACATAGTGATTGACCGTCTGCGCGTAGCGGAGGATGATGATACGATGTTGCGTTTGCGTGACTCGGTGTCGCGAGCATTCAGTTATGGCGACGATGTGTGCGAGGTGATTATCGGTGGTGGCGAGCCACAGATATTCTCATCACGCTTTGAGGCTGACGGCATTGAGTTTGAGCAGCCAACGGAGCACCTATTCAGTTTCAACAACCCCATCGGTGCGTGCCCTTTGTGTGAGGGCTACGGCAAGGTGGTGGGCATTGACGAGGATTTGGTTATCCCCGACAAGAGCAAGACCATATACGAAGATGCCGTTGCCTGCTGGCGAGGCGCTACGATGAAGAAGTGGAAGGAGCAGTTGATAAACACCGCCTACCTCTTCGATTTCCCAATACACGAGCCATATTACAAACTTTCGGCAGAGCAGAAGTTGTTGCTGTGGCGCGGAAACGAGTATTTCCACGGTCTCAATGACTTCTTCCAATATATTGACAGCGAGCGTCGCAAGATACAGTTCCGCGTGATGAAGGCGCGCTATATGGGTAAGACCACTTGCCCCGAGTGTGGCGGCAGCCGTCTGCGTAAGGAGGCGCTCTATGTGAGGGTGGGCGGAAAGAACATCGCCGAGTTGGTAACGATGAATGTCGATTCACTGATTGACTTCTTTGCAAACCTCTCACTTGACGAGCACGATGAAAAGACCGCGCGACGCATCATAACAGAGATTGAAAACCGACTCTCATACCTCTCGGATGTGGGACTTGGTTACCTGACGCTTGACCGCCTCTCGGCGACATTGTCGGGCGGAGAGAGTCAGCGAATAAACCTCTCGACATCGCTCGGCAGCAGCCTTGTGGGCTCACTCTACATTCTGGATGAGCCGAGCATCGGTCTGCATCCACGCGACACACACCGACTAATCAAGACCCTCAAGCAGTTGCGCGACCTGGGCAATACGGTCATCGTCGTGGAGCACGAGGAGGAGATTATACGCGCCGCCGACCACATCGTGGATGTCGGCCCTCGCGCCGGCGAGATGGGTGGCGAGATTGTCTATAATGGTCCATTTGGCGATTTGGAGGGGGCGGAGCGAAGCCTCACGGCGGACTACATCACACGCCGCCGCAGAATAGATGCGCCCGCAACGCCTCGCGGCTGGAGCAATGCTATCACGATTAAGGGTGCGAGAGAGCACAACCTCAAAAATATAGATGTGAAGATTCCGCTGGGTGTGATGACCTGCATCACGGGCGTGAGCGGTAGCGGAAAGTCATCTTTAGCGAAGGGTATTTTATATCCAGCCCTGCGCCGAGAGTTGGCAGATACAGGTCTAAAGCCTGGCGAGTTCAGCGCTCTGGAGGGTGACTTGCGACTTATCGGTGCGGTGGAGATGGTGGATCAGAACCCTATCGGCAAGTCATCGCGCTCGAACCCCGTAACATACCTGAAGGCATACGATGAGATTAGAAAACTCTATGCCGAACAGCCACAGGCGGTGCATACTGGCTTAACGGCAGCATCGTTCTCGTTCAATGTGGCGGGAGGTCGCTGCGAGGAGTGTCAGGGTGAGGGTACTATCAAGGTGAGTATGCAGTTTATGGCGGATGTCGAACTTGTCTGCGAGGCGTGCCACGGCATGCGCTTTAAGGATGAGATTCTGGATATCAAGTACCGCGACAAAAATATATACGATGTACTGGAGATGAGTGTGGATGACGCCATCGAGTTCTTTAAGACCGATTGCAGCAACTCCACTTGCCGCCGCATCGTCGAGCGCCTGCAACCATTGCAGGATGTGGGCTTGGGATATATTCGCCTCGGTCAGTCATCATCGACATTGTCGGGCGGAGAGAGCCAGCGCGTGAAGTTGGCGTCGTTCCTTGCCAAGGATAGCGCATCGCGACCCATCGTGTTTATCTTCGATGAGCCTACGACTGGACTCCATTTCCACGACATAAACCGACTGCTAAAGGCGTTCAACGCGCTGATTGCAAATGGTCACACAATCGTTATCGTGGAGCACAATATGGATGTCATCAAGTGCGCCGACTGGGTTATCGACCTCGGTCCAGAGGCGGGCGACAATGGTGGCGAGATAGTCTTTGAGGGCACACCGCAGGAGTTGGAGCGTTGCGAGAAGGGTTACACTGGTCGCTTCCTCAAGGAGCATAACAAGGCGCAATAGGCGCACAAGCAGAAGGAATGAAAGAATTTGAAACATATACTCTACCCAACGGCATAAAGGGCATACATCGCCGCGTGAAGTCGAGCATCTCGCACTGCGCGCTGGTGGTGAATGCGGGTACGCGTGACGAGTTAAAGAGCGAGTACGGCTTGGCGCACTTTGCCGAGCACGCCATCTTCAAGGGGACAACCCACCGCAAGGCGTATCAGGTGAACTGCCGATTGGAAAACCTCGGCGGCGAACTCAACGCCTACACCACAAAGGAGGATACCACGATACACGCCACAACGCTCAAGAGCGACTTCTCGAAGGCGGCGGAACTCATCGCCGATGTGGCTTTCCACTCGACATTCCCCGAGAAGGAGTTGCAGAAGGAGCGCGAGGTGATTGTGGATGAGATAAACACCTACAAGGACTCGCCAGCAGAGATGATTTTCGACACCTTCGAGGATATGATTTTCGCGGGGTCGGAGTTGGGGCACAACATCCTCGGCACGAAGGCTGCGCTGATGCGTCACGATGGCGATGCGATACGCCGATTCATAGGGCGCACGCACACCACCGACCAGATGGTCTTTTCCACCATCGGCAACCTCTCGTTAAAGAGCGTGCAGAGCGTAGCGGAGCGATACTTCGGCAGCAAGGAGCCCACGAAGCGCACATTTCAGCGCTCGGCGCCCGCAGAGGTGGAGCCATTTGAAAAGACCGTCACGAAGCACACCCATCAGGCGCACTGCATCGTGGGTGCGAGGGCGTATGACATCAACGCCGAGAAGCGCTTGCCGCTGGCATTGCTGGTGAACATACTGGGTGGTCCTTCGGCGAACTCGCGTCTGAACATCCTGCTGCGCGAGAAGAACGGACTCTCGTACAACATCGAGGCAAACTACACGCCATACAACGATTGCGGTATGGTGGCAATATATTTTTCATCAGACCACCACAATGTCGATTACTGCCGCGAACTCATCGCAAAGGAGTTGGAGTCGCTACGCACAGCGCCACTCTCGTCGCGCCGTATGGCGATGACCAAGCGTCAGTTCCTGGCGCAGATGGCCATCTCGATGGAGAACAACGAGGGTTACATGCTGGGTGCGGGCAAGAGTTTTCTGGTGCACGACGAGATTGACACGCTTGAGGAGGTCTATCGCAAGGTATCTGCCGTAACTGCCGAACAGATTATGGAGGTTGCGGAGGAGATCTTCTCGAACACATCGACACTTTTATACCTATAAATATGGATTTACTGGAGAAATACATACACGACAACTCCTCGCCAGAGGATGCTCTGCTGCACGAGTTGGACCGACAGACACACCTGCAAGTGATTAACCCACGAATGATTTCGGGGCATATTCAGGGCAAGTTGCTGGAATTGCTCGTTAAGATGTTCCGCCCGAAGAATATCCTTGAGATTGGAACATTCACAGGTTATTCGGCGCTCTGTATGGCAGCGGGCCTGGAGGAGGATGGCGTGATTGACACCTGCGAGGTGGATGACGAGTTGGAGCCTATCGCACAGTCGTTCTTCTCGCGTTCGGCACACGGTCACAAGATTCATCACCACATCGGTTCGGCGCTGGAGATTGCACCCAAGTTGGGCAAGCAGTTTGACCTTGTCTTTATCGACGGCGACAAGCGCGAATATCCCGCCTACTACAATATGCTGATGGACAACGGCTTGGTGCATAGCGGCTCAATACTTTTGGCCGACAATATCTTGTGGTATGGCAAGGTGGTGCAGCCAGTGGCGCACAACGACCTGCACACGCAGGCGCTCATAGAGTTTAACCAAATGGTAGTGGAGGATGATAGGGTAGAGAGCGTTATTCTGCCATTGAGAGATGGAATCAACATCATCAGAGTGAAATAGTATGAAACGACTAACCTTAACACTTTTTGCAGTGCTGGCGTGCGCCGCTACCTGGGCGCAGGAGATTCCGGCATATTACTTTGAGAACGGCTACCTCGAGGGTAAGATTGAGAAGATAAAGAAGAATATTGAATCCACCCAGGAGGGCGTCACATTCCCATACCTAACGGATGGTCACTGGCGCGACAATGGCAAGCAGTCATTTCCGCTCATCAAGCACATTGGCGAGCAGGTAAACCTGCCATTTACCGTATATGGTGGCGACAACATCTTCGCATTCGGCACAAAGGAGAGCGCAATGGAGGAGGCGGAGTACTACCTTAAGGCGATGCGCGACTACGGCAAGGTCTTTGGCGTGAAGGGCAACCACGACATCACCATCCGCAACGGCTGGCACGACGAGGGTGGCTACACCGCAACGCAGAAGGAGATTTATGACTACACAACAAGTCCAATCGCCAACCTCGTGAAGGGTGTGGAGGGCGAGTGCTACTACTATTGGGATGATAAGAAGCAGGGTGTGCGTTACATCGTGCTCGACCTCTTTGAGAATATCAACACCTCAATCAGCTGGGGCGTGAACTACGGCTTCTCGCAGAAGCAGGCGGACTGGCTGGTGAATAAGGCACTGAAGTGCAAGGGCAAGACTATCGTGGTCTTCACGCACGCGCCAATCGACCCAAAGATGGGCGGTGTAAAGGAGATGAACTTCCTGCACGAGTTGCTTATTGCAATGCAGAATGGCGAGAAATTCTCTCACAATGAGGGTCTTAAGATTGAGGCAGACTTCACAAAGTGCAACAACACCGTTGCCTGCATCGTAAGCGGACACGCTCACCGCGACGAGTCACATTTCGAGCGTGGCGTGCTCTCGATTGGCACAATCTGCGACGCGTGGTACAACGATGACCCAAAATTCAAACACCTGCCACGCCAGCGAGGCACAACAAACGAGCAGGCGTTCGACATTATGACCATCAACACCGCAACAAAGCGCATCCACGCTGTGCGTATCGGTCAGGGCAAGGACAGAGAGTGGAGCTACTCGGAGGAGTTTGGAGGTGAGATTTTGGAGCAGTCTGCAGCTTCATTCCAAGGCGGCGACCTCACATCATTCAGCTACTGGGTGATGAAAAACATCACCTACCCCCAAAAGGCTATCAAGAAGAATATACAGGGTAGAGTGGTGCTTTCGTTTGTAGTTGACAAGGATGGCACGCTGCCAACAAAGGATATCAAGGTGTTGAAAACGCCTCATCCGATGCTCTCAAACGAGGTAAAACGAGTAATTTACTCTTCGCCCGAGTGGACACCAGGCACAATCAATGAGCATCCAGTCAGGATAAAATACACATTGCCGATAATGTTTAAATTTCAGTAAAAGAAAAGGCTGTCCAACTGTTGGACAGCCTTAATTTTGATTGTTACTCACAAGAGTTGAACGATATAAATTTTACATTTATATCAATATTTGAGATGTTATGATTGAAATAAATCTTCAAATCGTAAGATAGTGCATCCCTAACATTGTGGGCTCGCGTTACAACACAAGGATAAGTGTAAGTATTATCCTTATTTGTCAAAACAATTTTGCCTTTTTCGGTAACTAACCACGGCTCAATCTTCTTGTCGTCTAACAACATTTGATAAGTATATCTGCCCGACTTGATATAGTCATTATTGTCTGGGGAGATAACCTCAACGCTATTATCATCGCCAAAGATAAAGGTCGGCGCAGTGAACATAATATATTTCGCCGCCTTATCATTTACCCTTGTCCACTCCCACTTGGTGTCAAAGCCAGAAGCTCGATAATGCCCAGCAGGAATTTTCTCTTCTCGTTGCATCTCTCCTGTCAAATTGGTCTTGCTCCTGCTTGTCCATTTACCCAAATAATATACGAGACTCTCTATACGATTGCCATTATATGTAATCGACCTCAGTATCTCCATCTCATACTTTCCATTCCCATTATATTTAAGTTTTATTGGCATTGTGCCTTGCGTCGATTTACCGATAAGAGACAATACTCCATCATCAAATATCTTGTAGTCGTAAGTTCCTGGCTTAATGAAATCATCGCAACGATGCTTGCCAACAATCACCTTATTGCCTTCAACTGTAATGGTAGGCATTGATTGAAAAAACTTTTTTAATAAATAATCTGGAAAATTGCTACTACCAATACTCAATAGACGAAACTCGCCGTCGGGGAGGGTAGTAATCTTATTTTCAACCTGCGCTAATCCTGTTTTCGCAGAGGGAGTTACTGACTCAACACTACTTTGCTGAGGCTCTGCAACGGGTGTCGGCTCCTCCGCTACGACTGGTTGCTCCTGTGTCGTAACCACCACCGCTGGTTGCGCCTCGGCTTTTGGCTCTGAAGACACAGCGACGCTAACCCGTTGTGCAGGCTCAACGGTTGGCATAGAGTCGGCATCATAGATTCTAATAGGTATAGCCTGCATAATAAATGAACGATACTTGTCGTCAAGGTTTGCAAATCGTTTATCATAATAGAGTAACGACAATTCATCACGCAACTCAGCATAAGCCTTATAGACAACATTGGAAATCTCAATATACTTATCAGCAGATGTGTCGCGTGTGGTTACAATTGACACACAACCTTTGCTCACGGGATAGTGTATTGTACCCTGACCCTCAACATTGAAAGTCGTCCACTCAAAATCGGAGTAGTGGGCAATCTTTGCTTCACGAGAAGCAAACACTCGCTCGGAATTATTCACAAACTGCTTGACAACCTGCTTAAGTTGAGCCATATCCACCACACCCATATCACCATTGAGGAGTGTTGTCATCACCTTATCCTGCGCGTTTACAAACAACATTAAATAGTTACGACCCTCTGCTTTGGGTGGAAGTATCTTAACTTTTGAGGTAGATTGCTCGGTGAGTGGTGGTAGCATAGCCTCGGCATTATGCGACTGCGACCCATAGCAGATACGAAAGACCTTGGCTTTGCGTGCTGCCATCTTTACATCATTCAACACACCCATCCTTACACCCTTCTCGGTCTTGATGTTAAGCACCTGAATCTTCTCGCTGTCCGCCACCAACTGCTGGTGTAACTCTTCGAGCGAGAGCCTCTTGCCATTGTACTCAATTTCGCCTGAAGAGGAGATTACCACTTGGGCATCAAAATTTTCTGGTGCTGCAACGGCTTGCATATCAACACCCTCACTTGTCATCTGTGGCACAACATCACCATCGGCACGCACCGCACCAAAAGCAAAAATCAAAACAGCCACAACGGGCAATACTGCGCACAAGCGCACAAAGGAGAATTTCCCCTTCTTGAAGTTTGTCATCATAAGGAAACGCTTTTTAGAAGTTTGACTACTTAACCCGCTGGTTATATTAGGATTATAACCATAGAGTTGTTGGAAAATGAGCTGTCGGTATTCATAAACATCGTAACCTTCACTTAAAACATCACTATCAGCCTGCCACTCATGTACCTCAACAAGCGAGGAGCCTGCAAGCCAGACAAAAGGGTTAAACCACGCCACACATCGCACACACTCCAAGGTCAGACGCTCGGCGGTGTGATGATGGCGTATGTGGCTTAATTCGTGAACAATAACCTGCTCAAACTCTCGCCCACGCAACAAACGATTTACATAGATGGTACGCCAAAACGAGAATGGCTCACGCACATCGTCGCTAACAGCAAGAGTATATAACTCATATACAGACAATTCCGAGCGTCGGCGCAACTTGCCTATAATATATAGTCGCCACACAAAACGAGCAAAATTGAGTATCACGACCAGAAGATATATCACCCATACTGCCGTTGTCAAAACCGCAGACCAATCCACCGTAGGTGCGCTCACCTCTGCTGCCACAGACTCATCATAAACCTCGGCGAGGGCAGGTTGCACAACCGTCACCTCCTCAGCCTCAAATAACGGCAGAGGGTAATAAATAGTCTCGGCGGGGTAGAGTGGTAACTCAAGCAATGGTATAAGCAACGACAAGAACATCGTTACAACCAAATAGTTACGCGCCAACAAGTGAGCCACACGACCCTCAAGCAGCAGCTTGTAGAGAGCCATAAATGCCGCACTACAAAACAAAAACTCGATGATATACTTCACCATATGACAACAGAAGAAATTGTACCTATATGGGTATGTTATCGTTGCAACATCTTCAAAATCTCATCGGTCTCCTCCAACGAGATAGACTTATTTGACGAGAGGAACGACACCATACGACTTGCCGAGCCACCAAAAAAGTTATTCAACACCGAGTGCATAAAATCTTTTGTGTAACTCTCGCGGTCGATGATGGGGTAGTACTCGTGACTTCTGCCGTAAGCCTTGTGAGCAACAAAGCCCTTCTGTTCAAGGATGCGAATGATCGTTGAAACGGTATTGTAGGCTGGTTTTGGGTCGGGTAGTGCCGACAAAACATCATTTACAAAGCCACTCTCCAAATCCCACAAAATCTGCATAATCTCCAATTCTGCGCGGGTTAGTTCCTGCGTGCGGGGTCTTCTATTTACCATATCTGTTTCGTTTTAAGCCTATTTTACATCTAATGCAATAAAAATCAAAAGGTTACGAGTTTATAACTATACTTTTAGTTCATTTTCCTGATACAAACATACAACTATTATTTTAGTTTTGCAACTAAATTTATAGTTTTATTAAAAAATCGAAATTACATATTAAAAACGGGAAATAATTACCTCATCTCTACTTCGATGACGCCGAGCGACTGTTTGCCGCGCTGAACGCTGACAAGGTAGGTGCCTTTGGCGGCAGAAGGGTAGAGGTCAATGGGAATAGCGACAGGCAAATCCTCGTTCTCATATTGGGCAGTGTAGTGCACAAGCGACTCTGTGGCAGAGGCGAGTTCCAGAACGCTGACAGATAGTTTCTTCGCCCCCGAGCGGCAACTGTCATTGCCTAAAATCGTAAAGCGCACCTCAAGGCTTGCGGCATCCTTAATCTGCTGAGCCTCTGCGCCATCAGCATCCAGAGCAACAAGGTCAAGACCGCTGATTGCAATCGGCACATAGGCATCCACAAGGTCGGGGTTGGCTCGCAACACCTTCGCCGAATGGGCGACAACATTCACTACACCTGCCACTAAATCGGGAGCACCGAAGCCAAGCATACGCATCAGCATAGCGGTGTCAATATGGTTCAAATCGGGCGCCTTCTTGCCGAACGCCTCCTCCATAATCATCTCAACAAGCGGAGCATCGAACATCAACTTTGAGGTGTCGAAATCGGTGCCGAGCACCTTTTGAATATCATTCAGGCTATAACTTTTGCCCTCCCACGCGAAGGTGCCATCCGCCTTAACGAGGCACATTGCGAGCAAATCGACCGCCTTGCTGTTATCCTCGCGCTTAATCTCGCGCACCCTCTTTTGCTGCAACTGCTGGACATTGCTCTGCGTGCGCTTGGGCACAGCCGCCATAAAGACGCTACGCGAGAGGTTATCCAAATCGTGGTAGGGGAGCGAGAGCACCTGCTCGCAAAGGGCGCTACGCCTTAAGTCGAAGCCGTCGGCAATGGCGTCACTTACCGCCTGCGCCACGCGCTCAACTTCTGCGCCGCGCTCGCTCGCAAAGGTCACAATCACAACATCGTTGGGCGTATGCTCGAACTCCGTACCATCCTCCAGCACAAAGAGATGCTTCTCGCCAACTTCGCGGGTTGAGATAAAGTCACAGACGAGGTGAGCAACGGTATCCATCTCATTTACAGAGATTTGACGCGGAGCATCCTTACCGAGTTGCAGGGTCAGGTGGTCAGGGGTAATATCAATGCATAGGCGACTCTCCTGATTGGATGTGCCCACCATCTGCTGGCGTGAGATGTGCTCCATAACCGCCTTTGAGAGTGACTGCATACGGGCAACGGTGGCGGGTTTATTGTTGGCGGCGGCAATAGAGTACTTGATGCGGGGATTGCGCTGCAACGCCTGCCAGAACTGCTCGGGAACGGCATCCATAGTGCTCTCTGTGCCATTGAACAAGACACCATCGTCGGTCACAACGACCTTGATTTTCTCCTCCTGCTCGGCGGTTTGCGCCAAGAGTGTTTGCGTGAAGATTGCCAGGCAGAGGGTAAGGAGTATGTGGAGTTTTCTCATCATAACATCATATTTAACGATGCAAGTTAGGAAAAATTTTGGTTTGAGTGGTAAAGATGAAGAATAAAATTATCTTCGGTGGCGGGGGGGGTGACGCGCCTATAGCGCGTTACGCCACCGAAGATACAGCCATAACGCCCGTTTTCATTTACTTTGACTACAATAAATAATAAACTAATGAAGGTTGCCGCGTCGCTAAAGCTCCTCGCAACGGCAAACCTAAACAAAAAAAATCCGACTAACCACGGGGTTAATCGGATTTCAGTTTATAGAGTGGTTGATATTAAACCAACTTCAAGTCCTGCTTGATAGCCTCTACCTTTGCGTCGAGTTTCGCCAATACCTCGTCGTACTGCTCAACCGATGCCAATGGCTCCTTAACGCCGAAGTAGAACTTAATCTTTGGCTCTGTACCCGATGGACGAACAGATACGATAGTGCCGTCGGCTGTAATCCACTGAAGAACATTGCTTGAGTCCTGCTCGATAGGAGTCTTCTCGCCAGTGAGGATATTTGTCTCCTCCAATGACTTGTAGTCCAACACCTTAACAACCTGTGAGCCAGCCAATGACTGTGGCGCGTTAGTGCGGAAATCAACCATCATCTGCTGAATCTGCTCGGCACCCTCCTTGCCCTTGCGAACAACTGATACCAACGACTCGCGGAAGAAACCATACTTAACATACAACTGCTGCAACCACTCGTAGAGTGTCAAGCCCATTGTATCCTTTGCCCACGCAGCAGCCTCTGCAGCCAATGCACAAGCCGAAACAGCGTCCTTATCGCGTACATAGTCACCTGCCAGGTAGCCGAAGCTCTCCTCGCCACCGCCGATGTACTTCGCTACGCCCTCATTCTCGCGGATAATCTTTGCGATATACTTGAAACCTGTCAAGCAGTCGTAGCACTTAACACCGAAGTGCTCTGCTACGGCGTTTGCCATCTGTGATGTCACGATGGTCTTTACGGCGTACTGCTTGCCGTCAATCTTACCGAGCTCTGCCCAGCGAGTGAGCTGGTAGCTCAACAAGAGAGCCAAAGTCTGGTTACCGTTGAGCAACACATAGTCGCCTGCGCCAGTACGCAACGCAACGCCCAAGCGGTCAGAGTCTGGGTCGGTAGCCAACACGAGGTCAGCACCCTCCGCCTTTGCCAAGTCGATAGCCATCGACATAGTCTTGCGCTCCTCAGGGTTTGGAGACTCTACGGTTGGGAAGTTACCATCAACCACTGACTGCTCTGGTACCATAATAACATTAGTGAAACCAAAGTTCTTCAATGACTCTGGCACAAGACGCACACCCGAACCGTGAAGTGGGGTATAGACAATCTTCATATCGTGGTACTTCGCTACGCACTCTGGCGAGAGCTGCACATCCTGCTTGATGCGGTCGAGGTAGATCTGGTCGAACTCCTCGCCGAGGATGGTGATATTCTCGGGGTTAAGACCCTTCAACACCTGATCGTTAGAGGTAATCTTCGCAACCTCGTCGATGATGTTCACATCGTGTGGAGATGTAACCTGTGCGCCGTCAGTCCAATAAGCCTTGTAGCCGTTGTACTCCTTTGGGTTGTGTGATGCGGTAATCACAACACCAGAGTGCAAGCCGAGCTCGCGAATTGCGAAGCTCATCTCGGGTGTAGGACGCAACGCGTCGAAGAGATATACCTTGAAGCCGTTTGAGGCGAAGATGTCAGCCACATGCTCGGCAAAAAGGCGTGAATTGTTGCGGCTGTCGTGTGCCACAGCAACCTTCACCTGCTCGCCTGCGAAGTTCTGCTTCAAGTAGTTAGCCAAACCCTGGGTCGCTGTGCCTACGGTATAGACATTCATGCGGTTAGTACCCACGCCCATAATGCCGCGCAGACCGCCAGTACCGAACTCAAGATCCTTATAGAAACTCTCGGTGAGTTCCTGCATATTGTTGTCAATCAACTCCTTAACCTGCGCCTTGGTCGCCTCGTCGTAGTTACCATCGAGCCAAGCCTGCGCCTTGGTCAAAACTTGCTGTTCCAAATCGTTTGCCATAATATTATAAGTTTTAATTATTACCTAACTATCCTTTTTATCATTTTTTTTGATAGACAAAAGTAATGCTTTTTTTTCAATTATTCAATATCAGCGAGTTAAAAATTTCGCGTAAAAAAAGTGTTGCTTCTCTATATACAAAAAAAGTAAAGAAACAAACAAAAATGCGATTGTTTTTAATAAATTTATTCACAACTTTGCAGTGTCAAAGAACAACAATCCGCGACAGGCTGAATTTTACACAGGCCGCCTTGTGGTGGGACGGGATGACACCTAATTTATATAGAGTTTTGCGGGCGATGGATGCCAAAATGGATAAGTCGCTGGAGCTCAAATAATAAGGCATCCTCACTACCAAAATCAAGGCTGCTTGGGCAAAACTCGCACCAAAGATAGCGATATTTTGAAACAAAGAAGAAGAATTTAGGACGAAATGGCAAGCGCATATACAAATACAGAAGTTTGGCAGGTATGTTTGAACCGCATCAAGGAACAGACCTCCCCCGAGGAGTTCGCGAAGTGGTTTGAACCTATCAAGCCTATACGATTTGATGGCACAAATCTCCGACTGATGTTCCCTGACGAGAGCTGCATCCATCATATCGAGAGAAACTATAAGAAGATTTTTGCGCAGGCAATCATGCAGATGTATGGTCGCCAGACTAAATTGTCGTGTGCCGTTCCGACCGCAGAGGAGAAGGCTGCCATCGCTCCTAACACCGATATGACCGACATATCGCGTCATGTGGCACAGACCGACACCTCGAACATCAAAAACCCATTCGCTATCCCAGGCATCAAGCGCCTGACCATCGACCCACAGCTTAACTCGAAATATACATTCTCGACTCACATCGAGGGTGACTGCAACCGTCTGGCTCGCTCGGCGGGTATGACAGTGGCTTTGCAGCCAGGTTCATCGCCTTTCAACCCTCTTTATATATATGGTGGTTCGGGACTCGGCAAGACCCACATCGCACAGGCGATTGGTCACGAGGTGCGTGAGCGTCATCCTGAGTTGCATGTGTTGTATGTGCCAACAAACAAGTTCCAGGCGCAGTTCCAGACAGCATACAAGAATGGCGAAATCAACGACTTCATCCGTTTCTATCAGATGATTGATGTCTTGATTATTGATGATATTCAGGAGCTTACAGGTAAGACTGGTACACAAAATGCCTTCTTTAACATCTTCAACCACCTGCAGTTGGCAGGCAAGCAGCTCATCCTCACATCGGATAAGCCACCCGTTGAGTTGAAGGACATCGAGCAGCGTCTACTCACCCGTTTCAAGTGGGGTTTGTCGGCGCAGATTGACACGCCAGACTTCGCAACGAAGCTCAAGATTGTACGCTCAAAGGCGGACTCAATGGGCATCCACCTCTCGGAGGATGTGGTGAACTACCTGGCGGACAACATCTCGGCGAACATCCGTGAGATTGAGGGTGCTTTGCTCTCGTTGAAGGCTAACTCATCATACCTAAACCGCAGATTGACAGTCACTTTGGCGAAGGAGGTATTGAAGGCGTATGTACAGGTATCACAGAAGGAGATTTCAGTGAGCCGCATCACCGAGATCGTGTGTCAGTACTATGAGATTGACGAGAAGGACTTTAACTCGACAAAGCGAACACGCGAGGTGGCGCAGGCGCGTCAGATTGCGATGTATCTGGCAAAGCAGCACACCAAGTTGCCGCTGGCGGCTATCGGCTCGGCTATTGGTGGCCGTAACCACGCCACAGTGCTCCACTCGTGCAAGAATGTAGTGAACCTCACAGAGACCGACAAGGTGCTCAAGAGCCAACTCGAGGAGTTGGAGAAGTTGATTGTGAAGGGCTAACGCCCACAGCATATTGGCTCAAGAGGTTGCTTTCCCAATGTGGGTTTGCAACCTTTTTTGTTTTTCATATGGAGGGACTTTGCCGCGCGAATTATCTTCGGTGGCGGGGGGGGTTACACCACAGAAGATACAGGCGTACGCCTGTTTTCTTTCCCTTGCTTAAAATGAAATACTATCCTCTTATTCTAATTAAAATTTCTTTTTCTTATATTTGCATTAACCTTTAACCCACAACAAGACGATGGACCAGCCTAAAATTGATAGAATGTTGCGTCTGATGAAGATGCTCACCACAAACAACACCTATACAGTTGATGATATTGCCAAGCGACTCGATATGTCGCGCCGCACCGTATATCGCTACATCGACACCTTCCGCGAGGCGGGTTTTGTGATTAAGAAGGATAGAAACCATATCCGTCTTGACAAGGCGTCGCCTTACTTCAAGGACATCTCGCAACTCGTGCACTTCACCGAGGAGGAGGCCGTAATCCTGAAGCGCGCCATCGAGAGCATCGACGACACTAATCAGTTGAAACTCAACCTCAAGCGCAAACTATATTCGGTTTACGACAACAAGATTCTCGCCGACACCATCGTGCGAGGCAGCAACTCATCGAATGTGCACAACCTCATCGAGGCAATCGACACCCACCAGCAGGTAATCCTCAAGGAGTACCGCTCGTCAAACGCTGGCACCATCCGCGACCGCGTGGTTGAGCCCTTCGCCTTCACGACAAACTATGTGCAGGTGTGGTGCTTCGACACCGAGAGCAAGTCGTGCAAACTCTTCAAACTATCGCGCATCGGCTCGGTGGAGATTTTACCACAAGCGTGGCAGTGGGAGAGTGAGCACCAGCAGGGTTTCATCGACATCTTCCGTATGCACAACGAGCAGCGCCACCCGATATGCCTTAAGTTGAGCATCCGCTCACGCAACCTCCTTATTGAGGAGTACCCGCTTGCAGAACAATACCTTACGCCAACCGAGGATGGCAAATGGATACTCAAGACCGATGTGGCGAACTATGCGGGCGTGGGTCGTTTCGTGATAGGACTGATGAGCGACATCGAAATCATCGACAGCCCCGAACTCGAGCAATACCTCGCCGACTATATCGCAAAATATTGGGGTAATATCGCGGGAAAGAGGGAGTAGCATTTATATATATAAAAGGAATGAGGCCGCCTCAATCTTCGCTATAGTGACGCACTCTGCGCGTCACCCCCGTCCGCCACTGAAGATTTTTCTTCAAGAAAAGAAAATTTTATGCTGCAGAATGCGTTATTTAGGTGGCCAGAGAGGAAAAGAGGTGAAATAATGGAAAATATTTCGTCGAAAGTGAAACAAAAAGGCTTCGCTTTGCGTAATATGATGAAAAGAAAACTCTTTTCGTTTAACTCAAGCCAAAGAAGGAATTAAAATATAAAATTATGCGTCAATTAAAAATCACGAAATCAATCACAAACCGCGAAAGTGCGTCACTTGATAAGTATTTGCAGGAGATCGGTAAGGAGGAGCTCATCACAGTAGAGGAGGAGGTAGAACTCGCACAACGAATCCGCAAGGGCGACCAAGAGGCGTTGGACAAGCTCACAAAAGCTAACCTCCGTTTCGTTGTGTCGGTAGCAAAGCAGTACCAGAACCAGGGTTTGAGTCTGCCTGACCTGATCAACGAGGGTAACCTCGGTCTTATCAAGGCGGCAGAGAAGTTCGATGAGACTCGTGGTTTTAAGTTTATCTCTTACGCCGTATGGTGGATTCGCCAGTCTATCTTGCAGGCGTTGGCAGAGCAGAGCCGTATCGTGCGTTTGCCACTTAACCAGGTGGGTTCGCTCAACAAGATCAACAAGGCGTTGGCTCGCTTTGAGCAGCAGCACGAGCGTACTCCATCGCCAGAGGAGTTGGCTAACGAGTTGGCATTGCCAAAGGAGAAGGTATCTGACACTCTGCGTGTTGCGGGTCGTCACATCTCGGTGGATGCTCCATTCTCGGATGGTGAGGACAACAGCCTTTTGGATGTGTTGGTGAATGCTGATTCGCCAAATGCTGACCGCGGTCTGATCAACGAGTCGTTGGCAACAGAGGTTGATCGCGCACTCGAGACACTCACCGAGCGTGAGCGCGACATCATCAAGTATTTCTTCGGCATCGGTTGCTCGGAGATGACTCTGGAGGAGATTGGCGAGAAGTTTGATCTCACACGCGAGCGCGTGCGTCAGATTAAGGAGAAGGCTATCCGCCGCTTGCGCCAGTCATCACGCAGCAAGTTGTTGAAGTCTTACTTGGGATAACAAGACTTTTTTATTGAGGGATTTTTTATAAGAAAAAGTGGCGATTTTCGGGTCGCCACTTTTTTCGTTTTTATTTTATCTTCGGTGGCAGGAGGGGCATAGCGCGTTACGCCACCGAAGATAGAGCCGCAAGCGGCTGCCTTAACTTTCAAAAAAGATTATCTCGTACCAAAGATACGGTCGCCAGCATCGCCCAAGCCTGGGAGAATGTAGTTCTTCTCGTTGAGTCCCTCATCGAGCGCCGCGAGATAGATATCTACATCGGGATGCTTCTCCTGAACGGCCTTCACACCTTGTGGAGATGCCACCAGACACATCAGGCGGATAGACTTATAGCCATCCTCCTTGAGGCGAGCGATTGCGTCGCAGGCACTGCCGCCCGTAGCAAGCATAGGGTCGGTAACAATCACCAGACGCTCCTTGTTTGCGGGCATCTTGTAGTAGTAGAATACTGGGAGGCAGGTCTCCTCATCACGATACATACCGATGTGACCGATGCGAGCCGAAGGGATGAGCGTAGTCAAACCATCCACCATACCCAAACCAGCACGCAGGATAGGGGCGATGACAACCTTCTTACCCGAAATCTTGGGGGCGTTCATCTTCTGCAAAGGAGTCTCAATCTCCTCGTATGCGAGCGGGAAGTCGCGGGTGATTTCATAACCCATCAACATAGCAATCTCCTTGAGCAGTTCGCGGAACTTCATCGTAGAGGTGGTCTTTTCACGCATAAGACTCAACTTATGCTGCACCAGAGGGTGGTCGATAATATGTAAAGCCATAGTGAAGTATTTAATGTTCTATATGCAAATATAGGATATTTTTTCAAAAATATTCATCTTTTTCGACTAAAAGTGCTATTTTTGTAGTAAACTTAATTCGCTAAAAGTATGAAAGATAACTCAACTCTCAGCCCAATCCAAAAGACTGTCGTTGGCGCGCAGTTCTTGTTTGTGGCCTTCGGAGCAACGGTTTTGGTACCCCTGCTGGTGGGTATGGACCCTTCGGTGGCGCTATTTACGGCGGGTGTCGGCACGCTGATTTTCCACGCAGTGACAAAGGGTAAGGTGCCCGTATTTCTGGGTAGTAGTTTCGCCTTCATTGCTCCAATCATCAAGGCAACGGAACTCTTTGGTCTGCCTGGTGCATTGTCGGGATTGGTTGCCGTGGGCGCTGTGTATGGATTGATGAGTCTGCTCATTCGTCTGCGTGGCGTGGGTTTCATCGCACGATTGTTCCCTCCTGTAGTGGTGGGTCCTGTGATTATGCTCATCGGTCTGTCGCTGGCGAGTACGGGCGTAAATATGGCGAAGAGCAATTGGACTCTCGCGCTTATCGCGTTGCTCACAACCGTGGTTGTGTCACTCTTTGGCAAGGGTCTGCTGCGACTGATTCCCATCTTTGCAGGTATTGTGGTGGGCTACATTGCGGCTGCCTTTTTCGGCATTATCGACTTCCAGCCAGTGCTCGATGCATCTTGGTTTGCGTTGCCAGCCTTCGTGCGTCCGCAGTTGTGCTGGGAGGCTATCATCTTTATGGCGCCAGTGGCTATCGCACCCGTAATTGAGCATATCGGCGACATCTACGCCATCAACGAGGTGACGGGCAAGGACTTCGTGAAGGAGCCAGGTCTGCACCGCACAATGCTCGGCGACGGCCTGGCGTGTATCGCGGCATCATTGATGGGTGGACCTCCCGTAACAACATATTCGGAGGTGACGGGCGCTATCTCGCTGACGAAGATTGCAGACCCTGCGGTGATTCGCATTGCGGGCGTGTTTGGAATCCTGTTCTCGGTGTTGGGTAAGGTGAGCGCGCTTTTGAAAACCATCCCAGAGGCTGTTCTGGGCGGTATTATGTTGCTCTTGTTCGGTACGATTGCGGCGGTGGGCGTGAATAGCCTTGTGAAGAATAGGGTAGATCTCGGCGACACTCGCAATCTGGTGATTGCTTCGCTCATCCTGACGCTCGGCATCGGCGGCGCAGAGTTCGCATTTGGAGGGTTCACCATCGGCGGCATCGGTCTATCGGCCGTTGTGGGTGTGATTTTGAACCTTGTTATCCCTCATAGCAAAGCAAAGGAGCAGGAGTAAATGCTTTCGGAATTTTATGGAAAAGATAAAAGGCTATCCGGCAGGGTAGCCTTTTGTTTTGTATTTGTGCGCCTTAATTTATCTAAAGTGGGTAGCGGGGGGGCACTTTGTGCCATACCCACGAAGATACAACCGCCGAGCGACTGAAATTCTCTAGATAAAGAATTGTATAAAAAGAGGGTTTTCAAGGCTTGTGATGCTCGAAAAAGCGGAGTTTACTTATATGTAAATGAGCATTTTAAGAGCGAGTATAACGCAGAAAATCCTTTTTAGGCAATTTCTTCTACATCATATTCCATTATATAATCATCCATCACAAATCCGCAACCAATATCCGCTACGGCAGCCTCGGCGATGCGGAAGCCTTTGTGGAGGTAAACCTCGCAAGCGTGTGTGTTATTGCGATTTACGGTGAGATAGATGGTGTCGAGTTGTAACTCTCGGCAGAGGTCACTCATATAGTCAAGACCAAGCGAGAAGATACCTTTTCCGCGGTGCTCCTTGAGGATGTAGAACTTGCTTAAAAAGAGGCGCTCGCCCTGCGGCTGCACGCCGAAGTATGCCAAAATCTCGCCATCCTCCTCGACAAGGAAGTAGCGGTAGCCGTGCATCAACTGACCCGACACAGCCTCATAACTCTGGAACATCTCAATCATATACTCCACCTGCTCGGGAGTACAAAATGCGATGTTCGCCTCGCGCCACACAATGGCGGCGACCTCGGTCATACGGCGGACATCTGCGCCGCCTGAAACTTCACGAATATTCATTTACCAAACAATTGGGGTTTTACCTATGCTCTGCAAGTAGGCGTTCGCCTGCGAAAAGTGTTTACAGCCGAAAAAGCCACGATAAACCGACAGGGGCGATGGGTGGACACTCTTTAATATAAGGTTGCGCTTGGGGTCTGCAATCTGACCCTTCTTCTGGGCGTAGTTGCCCCACAACATATAGACTACGCCCTCCTTGCGCTGGGCGATGGCTCTCACCACCGCATCGGTAAACTGCTCCCAGCCACGACCCGCGTGCGATGCCGCCTGGTGCGCCCTCACGGTCAGCACTGCGTTCAAAAGCAGCACACCCTGCTCTGCCCAGCGGTCAAGGTTTCCGCTCGTAGGCATTGGCGAGCCCGTATCGTCACACACCTCCTTGAAGATGTTTTGCAA
>JAFZFR010000043.1 GCA_017555805.1 Alistipes sp.
AAGGGTGGCGAAGGTAACCGACGCTGCGGAGCGAGAGCAGAGGATGCTTGCATACTTTGCCGAGCCGCGAGGAGGAAAAGCCTCGAATGAGGATTAATCCTCCAGGCAATAAACGCATTGCCGTAAATTTTCGGGAGGATCCCCATCGCCTTGCTGTGCAAGTCGGGGGATGACGATTTGTTAGCAATACAAAACTATGTAATTCCGAAATTTATTTGTACTCTGCCGAGCCGAGGCGGCGTTGAATTTTAAATTCCGCCACATTTTGCTACATTCCGCTACATCCGCTACACCCTGTAGCAAGTGTAGCAAGTGTAGCAACTGTAGCAACTGTAGCAACAGTAGCAACAGTAGCAAAGTTGCTCTCAAACCATACACCTCGAGAGTCACTATCGCTCTGCTCCCTCCACCGCCTCGCCTGCCCTAAAGGTCATCCGCAACACTTGCTGATACTGCACATAAATAAGTGTATTACAAGTGTTTGCGAGTGTACCGAAGGGGCTTGAGTATACTCATTGGTAGTTACTTTTCATAGGGTCGGTAGGGAAGTTAGGGAAATTAGGGAGGTTAGGGGCAAGTTTGCAACAGTTGCAACAGTTGCTACAGTTGCCACACTTGCCACACTTGCCATAGTTGCTACACTCCCTACATTCTCTACTCTCCGCTACAGTTGCTACAGTTGCTACACTTGCTACACTTGCTACAAGGTGTAGCAGATGTAGCAGATGTAGCACACCCGTAACGGGTGTTTTACATTGACTTTAACGAGGGCAGAAAATAATTTTGAATTCTAAATTTTGAATTTTGAATTAAAAAAAAGACCGCCCCGAAGGACAGTCTTTCATAAGCCATTGAGTGATAAATCGTTAGCAGTTCATACCGCCGCAGCAGTTGATGACCTGACCAGTCACATAGCCCGAGAGGTCGCTTGCCAAAAAGAGCGCAACATCGGCCACATCCTCGGGTGTGCCGCCGCGACGCATAGGTATCTGCTGACTCCACGCCTCACGCACCTCGTCGGAGAGTTGTGCCGTCATATCGGTCACGATAAAGCCTGGGGCGATGGCGTTGGCACGGATGCCACGAGGACCCATCTCCTTGGCGATGGACTTTGTGAGTCCAATCATACCCGCCTTGCTCGCCGCGTAGTTACACTGACCCGCATTGCCCGACACGCCCACCACAGACGACATATTGATGATTGAGCCGCCCCTCTGGCGTGCCATCACTGGCGTTACGGCGTGCACGAAGTTGAATGCTGACTTGAGGTTTACCTCGATGACATCATCCCACTGCGCCTCCGACATACGCATCATAAGACCATCCTTCGTGATGCCCGCGTTGTTCACCAGCACATCCAGACGACCAAACTCCGCCACCACCTGCTTCACCACCTCGTGAGCCTCGTCAAACGACGCTGCGTTGGCGGCATAGGCCTTTGCCTTCACGCCACACGCCTCAAGGTCGGCAATGATTTTGTCGGTTGTCTCATTTATGCTACGCACCAGTATCGCCACATCGGCGCCCTGCTCGGCGAAGCGCTGTGCCACAGCCCTGCCGATACCCGTCGAGCGACCTGCGCCCGTCACGAGTGCTACTTTGCCAGAAAGTAATTTCATAATTTCTAACCTATTTGTTATCTAATATGTCATTCCCCGACTTGCACAGCAAGGCGATGGGAATCCTTCCGTCTGTTTTATTTTCTGGAGGATGCCAACCGCTGGACTGAAGCCCAGCGTGGCATGACATAAATTATGTCAAAGTTTGTTTACTCTACCCACTTTCTTACCGCCACACACGAGTTGTGACCGCCGAAGCCCAGTGAGTTGGATATTGCGAGTGTGATGTCCGCCTTGCGTGCCACATTTGGAGTGTAGTCCAGGTCGCACTCTGGGTCGGGCTCATCCAAGCCGATTGTTGGAGTCACGATGCCGTTCTTCACGGTCAGCGTCGCTGCAATCAACTCCACAGCACCCGTCGCACCCAACATATGACCTGTCATCGACTTCGTAGAACTAATCATAGCCTTGCGAGCCGCCTCCTCGCCCATAGCGAGTTTGATTGCGGTGGTCTCGGTCTTGTCGTTGAGTGGGGTAGATGTACCGTGTGCGTTGATGTAGAGGAGGTCCTTCTCGGCGTCGAACTGCGCCTCGTCGAGCGACTGCTTGATGGCGCGTGATGCTGGGATGCCGTCGGGGTTTGGCGCTGTGACATGGTGTGCATCGCAACTGTTGCCGTAGCCCACAACCTCGGCGTAAATCTTCGCGCCACGCTTCTGTGCGCTCTCCAGCGACTCGATGATGAGCACTCCCGCACCCTCACCCATTACAAAGCCGTTGCGGTTAAGGTTGAATGGGATAGATGCCTTCTTGGGGTCCTCGGCGCGGCTCAATGCCTTTGCGTTGGCGAAGCCACCGATGGCCAGAGGGTTGATAGATGCCTCCGTACCACCTGCGATGATAGCGTCAGCATAGCCGTGCTTTACGGCGCGGTAGGCCTCACCCACAGCCGTAGTACCCGTAGCGCAAGCGGTAACAACTGGCAGACATACGCCCTGCGCGTTGTGCTTGATAGCCACATTGCCCGATGCGATGTTGCCAATCATCATAGGCACGAACAGAGGCGAGATGCGACGAACACCCTCGTTGAGCAACTTTGCAGTCTCATTCACGAAAGTATCCATACCGCCAATGCCCGAACCGATATATACACCCAGGCGCTCTGGCGCGATGTTCTCGCCGCTCTTCAGGCCGCTATCCGCCATAGCCTGATTTGCCGCCGCCATAGCGAAGATGCAGAACATATCGTTGCGACGGATGTCGTTGCGCTCCAAGCCATCAGCCTCGGGGTTGAAATCCTTGACCTGACCAGCCACGCTCACAGGCAACTCGTACTCCTCGAAGCCCTTGATAAGGTCGATGCCGCACTTGCCCTCGCAGAGGCTGTTCCAAAAATCTGTTACATTGTTTCCTACTGGCGAAACTACTCCCAAACCAGTGATAACAACTCTATTTTCCATTTTTTATTCCTTTTTTATTACTTTGTCCACTCAATAATACAAGCACCAGTGGTGAAGCCAGCACCAAATGCGCTCATCAAAATCTTGTCACCCTTCTGCAACTTTCCCTCGCGTGCCAACTCATCGAGCAGCAGCGGAATGCTTGCCGAGGAGGTGTTGCCGCAGTAGTCCACATTGTGTGGGAAGTACGACATATCGAGTTTAAGCCAGTTGGCAATAGCCTCGATAATACGCATATTCGCCTGATGCAAGATGTAATACTTAATATCCGAAGGCTTCAGCCCCGCACGGCTCAACAGCGTCTTGATGTCGCGCGAAGATGACAGCACGGCTGTCTTGAATACCTCCTTGCCGTTCATATACATCGGCGCAGAGTTCTCCACCTTGGTGATGTAGGGTGTAGGCTCAAGCGTGCGTACATAGTGCAGGCAATCAACCTTGCTCTGTGTCGTGAGGCGTGAGCACAACAGACCCTCGCCCTGTGTCACCACCACAGCACCCGCACCGTCGCCAAACAACACGCAGAGGCTGCGGTCGCTCCAATCGACCATTCGTGTGGGCTCCTCGGCGGCAACCACCAGGATGTTCTTTGCCTTGCCGCTCTTCAGGCGGTCGTCGGCCATATCCAGCGCGTAGATGAATCCCGAGCAGGCGGCATTCACATCGATACACGCACAGCGAGCGCCAATAGCACCCTGGATGATACAGCTCAATGAGGGAGTGATGTACTCATTCACCACATTCGAGCAGATAATATAATCGATATCGGCAGGTGTCAATCCTGCATCCTCGATAGCCTTGAGTGAGGCTTCGGCGGCGAGGTCCTCCAATCTCTCTGACGAGATAACTCGTCTCTCTGCAATACCTGTGCGAGTCTTGATCCACTCGTCGTTAGTGTCGAGAAACTTCTCCAGCATATCGTTTGTGACGACCTGAGAAGGGTGGACTCTGCCCGTTCCGATAATTTTCATTCTAAAATTGGTTTTACTTCAACATAAATCTCCTCACAACACGCTCACTTTTCAGCAGTTGAACGCCCCTTGTGGGATTGTCGGTGCAAAAGTACAAAAAACATCCCCAATACCCCGTTTTGTGCGGTTGAAAGATCGTTTTTGTGACGAAATGCACATTATGTGTGGTAAAATTTATGTTTTTTCAACTAAAATTGCGATATTTGCCCCGTACTAACAAGGCAAACACAATGACAAATATACACAAAAATCAGGAAATTCCCAAGTTCCTTTTGGATAAACGCTACCTCTTTGGTTCGGTAGTGTTCGTTTTGACCTTTTCTGTGCTCTTTATGTGGGCCTACACCCCATTTTCAAACACAGCGTGGTTCAGCCTCACCAACCTGATGGACCTGGGCAAGACCGTGGCCTTCTACACCGTGGCGGTTGCGATTATGTTTATCAGCAAGATGTTGATGAACCTCTTGCAGCGCAAGGTATGCTTCACCTATGTCAAATATATAGCGTGGGTGGTGGTCGAGATTGTGGTCATAGCACTCTTCTACACCCTCTTTACGCTTGTCTATCAGCCCGATAGAGGCTTCGACGCACTGAATATCTTGATGAAGGCACTGGGCTGTATTATGCTCATCCTCGCCATCCCTTACACCATCCTGACGCTCTACGCCGCCTACCGCGACAAGACCGAGGAGTTGGAGATGTTGCAGTATGAGTTGTCGCTCTCGGGCGAGTCGTCGGTGGCATATCCGTCGCTGGTGAACCTCTACGACTACAACGGCACGCTGAAACTCACAATCAACTCTGACTCACTCTATTATATGGAGTCGCAGGATAACTATGTGAAGATTTACTACGAGAACCAGGGCAAACTGATGTCCTATATGCTGCGCTGCCGCACGAAGGCCATCGAGGAGAATCTTGCCGAGACAAGTATGGTGCGCTGCCACCGCTCCTATATGGTCAATGTGATGAAGATTAACCACATCCGCAAGGGCGGCAAGGCTCGCTTCATCGTCCTCTCAAACGAGGCAATCAAGCCTATCCCCGTGTCGAAGAGTTACTTCAAAAACCTCATCGAGAAAATCGACGCCTACAACGGCACCGTCCTCTCAAAATCCACCCCTCTCACCCCCGACACCCCCGACGAGGAGTAGCGATTTCGCGAGGTTTTCGCGAGAGAATTTTTTGCAAGGTTTTGCAAGAGATTTTGCGAGGTTTTCGCAAGAGAATTTTTTGCAGGATTTTCCCGCGATATTTTCCGCTGGCAACAGCGCCAAACAATACGCCCCACCCAAAAAGGTGAGGCGTTTTTTTATTGTAGTCGGTGCGGGGTAAACCCTTTACTTTTGGTGCGGACGCGAGATGGTAGCGGTGTAGTTGAAGCAGTTACGCTCCTGGGCACTTCTCCACAAACGACCAAGATCGTCGCGCGTGAGGTTGTTGTGACGCGCAATCTTATAGAGCAGACGGAAGACCCACTTGCGGGTGTAGCGGTTGAGTTTCGCAGCCTGCGTCAGTGAGTACTTGTTGCGTGTGAGGTTCTTCGCTGCCGCCAGTCCGTCGCCCTTGAACTTGTCAATGCGGTCACTGATGGCCTTCTGCAAAGCCTCGCTATCCTTAAACTCCTTTGTACCCTTCGCCAACCTGGTCTTCGCACCGCTGCAGTACTTGCGCTTGATGCCCTTGAACTTATCGTCGAGTGACGAGCGGCGCAGGCGTACCTCGCCCGTAGAGCGCACCTCATAACCCAGAAAACCAATCCAGTCGGCAGCATCCTTCTCGATGTGGCTGCGTCCCCAGAGGAATGGGTTGCGTGACTTCTGGTCCCATAAGCAGGTTCGCATAGAGCCATCCTCGCGGCGGAATTCAGGGTCGCCCACGCTGATAAATTCGTGGTGCAGAAGTTTGTATTTGTTGAGCGTATCGCGGTAACTGTTAATGAGTTGCTGGCAACGCTCCTTGGATGTGTGCAGCAGCAGAATGTCGTCGCCATAGCGGCAGAAGAAACGATTTCCATCGGGCTCGGTGAGGACGCTCTCGCGGTCAATCGTGTTCATAATGACATTCGAGATAAGTCCCGACAGAGCACCTCCCTGCGGGATGCCAATCTTGCGGATGGAGGCCTTGTACTCCTGCTCGGTGTAGCAATACTTGATAAGCAACTCGCGCTTTGGGCTCTCGAAACGGCTCGCCTCGCCTGTCTTTTTGAACTTGCGGTTGAGTGACTCGATGTTCGCCTCGAAGGAGTATGAATTAAGGTATGCCTCGATGATGCGGCTCACGCCCATAAAGTCAAAGTCGGGGTGCTCCTGCTTGACCCTCTCTGCCATATTGCCCAGACACTCGCGCACGACATCGTGGTTGATGGTGTCGTAGTACTTCTGGATGTCGCACTCGGCAACATATATCGCTCGGTTGGAGAACTTGCGACGATACGCCTGAAGGTTTTCGATGGCGTTGTCGCGGTTGGTCTGTATCGGCTTCTCGCTGTCGTGATACTTACGCAAGGGTCGATACGAGAGAATCTCCTCGTGGAGATATGGGTCGAACACATCGCTCAAGTATTTGCACGCCAACGAGATAAGCAACTTCTCGCGCATCGATGTGAAGGTGCAGATAGGGCGGTAGATGATGATGTTTTCGCCATCAATCTTTACCTCCTTTTTCTTCTTGCGTACAATCTTCAGCGAACGGAATTTCAGTGGTTTGTTGCTTGCTATGTCGGCCTGCAGAGATTTAATGTAGGCATCCAGACGCTCCAGGTAGGGGTGTGACTCGCCGCTCTTGCGATGCTTGATAATCGTAAGGGCAATGCTGCGTGTGAGAGTGTGCTTGCGTATGCTCTCCGCCTTCTCGCTGCTGTTTCGGCGGTTGCGGAAGCGTGGACGCACCCAACTATCGCGTGGAGGCATCAGCAGTGAGATATGCTCGGCAATGGGGAGTTTCTCGGCCTTGTTGACTCGCTTCTCTCGGTTGTCGGGTGATACCTTCTTGAGTGTGCCTTTCACGGCGACCTTCGCTCGCTCCTTGATAAGGAGTTCGAGGATGCGCTTTTCCGATGCGTATTCTACAAAAGATAACATAACTTGCGGGATAAAAAAAAGAAGAGTATGCCCGGGAGCATATAACGTACGCCCAGCGAAAGCTGGATATGGCTTCGACCGCTTCCGATGCAGAACATCGTGGCGATAAAATGTCAGTAGACATCAAGTGCACTCCTATAATTCGAAGCAAGAAGCAACACCGACAAAATTAAATTTAACTACTTGTTTTCAGTAAAATGTTATATAGAGCAATCAAAAAATTAATTGCAGCCCGGGCTGAACTCTCCTTATGCAAAGTTAAGAAGAATTTCTCATTTGCAACTTTTTTTGCCATAAAATAACGGAATTATATAGTTTTATGTTGTTATCATATCGTCATCCCCCGACTTGCACAGCAAGGCGATGGGGATCCTCCCGAAAATTGCACTGCAATACATCTATTGAGTGGAGGATTAATCCTCATTCGAGGCTTTTCCTCCTCGCGGCTCGGCAAAGTATGCAAGCATCCTCTGCTCTCGCTCCGCAGCGTCGGTTACCTTCGCCACCCTTTGGGTGTCGG
>JAFZFR010000044.1 GCA_017555805.1 Alistipes sp.
CTACTATGGAGCAGTGGACTACCATTAAGGGCAATGTCATCAGCGTAAAAAACCGCCTCGCGTGCCACCGCACCGACGAGATTTACGGCGAGGGGAGAGCATGCGACCAGGAGATACCAGCCGTCTATCTTATCTCGGCGCTTAAAAACCTCCACTCCTACTTTGGCGATGCGCCCTTCACCGATGCACCCGCCGAGCAGACCGAGGTGAAGCAGATTATCATAGGCGACCCCGAGCACTTCTGGGGTCAATACCCCACCGTTACGGAGCAGTGGATGGCATTCACCGACGACAACAATTGGGGCGTTGCGGTCTATTCACCCTCGGCAACCTCGTTTTTGGCGGGTAGGTTTGACGATAACCTTGAGGGCGACGCGATGAGCGCTGCGACATCCTACATCGCACCACTACGCACCGAGCGCCTTATGAAAGATTCGACGATGGAGTATGAGTATCACCTCATCGTCGGCACGATAGAGCAAATCCGCAAGGAGATATATAAAATCAAACGCAAGAGCGAGCGAAATGGCAGAAAATAGCACTACATACCGCATTATGGGCATCGACCCAGGCACAAACTATATGGGCTACGGCATCATCGAGGTCGAGGGCAAGCAGTTGCGCTCGGTGGTGATGGGCGACATCGACCTGCACACGATGAGCGACCCCTACCGCAAACTGCGCTACATCTTCGACCGCGTGAGCAAACTCATCGAGGACTACGAGCCGCGAGAGGTGGCACTGGAGTCGCCCTTCTTCGGCACTAATGTGCAGAGTATGCTCAAGTTGGGTCGCGCACAGGGTGTGGCTATGGCGGCGGCGCTGACCCACGACAAGGAGGTCTTTGAGTATGCCCCCTCGCGCGTGAAACTTGCCATCACTGGCTCGGGCTCGGCATCGAAGGAGCAGGTGGCGGCAATCGTTAAGCGTATGCTCAAGTTGGAGTATATGCCCCGCCGACTGGATGCTACGGATGGTATGGCGGTGGCTATGTGCCACTACTTCACAGCCCGCACACCTATCTCGCAGGCGATGGGTCCAGCGCGCGTAAAGGGTCTCGGCGGAGGCAAAAAAGCCGCAAAAGGATCATCTTCGTGGGAAACATTCCTAAAACAAAACCCCGAACGCGAGATAAAGTGAGAAAATTTTTCTTAACTTTGGATGTTAAAACCGACTAAAAACTACCAACGCAATATGAATAAGGCAAAGTACACTCTCCGCGAGGTCAATAGCAAGGCTCTCGAAAAGGAGTTCATAGCACTTCCAAAGCGTCTTTACAAGGGCAACCGTAACTGGGTGTGCCCACTCGATGATGATATCAAGGCGGTATTTGACCCCGCAAAAAACAAACTCTTCAGCGACGGCGAGGCTATCCGCTGGGTGGCGTTCAACGACGAGGGCGAGTGCGTGGGTCGTATCGCAGCGTTCTACGACAACGAGCACGCCTACTCATACGAGCAGCCTACGGGAGCGTGTGGTTTCTTCGAGGCAATCAACGACCAGGAGTTGGCAAACCTGCTCTTCGAGGCATCACGCCTCTGGCTCCTTGAGCGCGGCATGGAGGCTATGGATGGTCCAGTGAACTTTGGTCCACGCGATTCATGGTGGGGTCTTTTGGTGGAGGGATATGAGTTCCAGCCACTCTACGGCAACCCATACAACCCACCCTACTACAAGGAGTTGTTCGAGAACTACGGTTTTCAGAACTACTTTAACCAGAACACCTACTTGTGGCGTGTCTATGACGATGATATCAACAGTTCAATCCACGAGCGCGCAAAGCGCCTGATGAACACCCCAGGATATAGTTTCTCATCAATCAAACTCGACAATCTGGAGCAGGTGGCGGAGGACTTCCGCATCATCTACAACAAGGCGTGGAGCCTCTTTACGGGCGTGAAGCCTATGGAGCACGCCGAGGCGCAGGCTATCGTTAAGACCCTGAAGCCGATTGTGGACCCCAACATCATCTTCTTCGCCTACTTCAACAACGAGCCTATCGGTTTCTTCATCATGGTGCCCGACATCAACCGCATCATCGGCAAGTTCAACGGCAAACTCAACCTATGGAACAAGTTGCGCCTGATGTGGGAGTTGAAGGTTAGGAAGTCGTGCGACCGCATCTTCGGTATGATATTCGCCGTAACGCCAGAGTTTCAGGGCAAGGGCGTGGAGTCGGGTATGATTCAGTATGTCTATGAGACCTACATCCGCACCGACCGCAACAACTACAAGACCGTTGAGTTCGCGTGGATTGGCGACTTCAACCCCGTAATGAACAGAATGATACAATCTTATGTGTGCGCTACGCGCCATAAGATGCACACCACATACCGCTACCTCTTCGACCGCGAGAAGCCATTTACGCGCTGTCCGAGATTGGGTATCAAGCGTAACGAGAAGTAATATGCGAGGTTGGGTTGAGAGTCTGAAGTTGGTTGTTGTTGCGATATTATGCTTCGCCACAACCGCCTCCGCGCAGACCCCCGCAACCACCCCACAGACGAAGGGACGCCCCTCGCTCTACATCTTCTCCATCCAGGGCTGCTGGCCCTGCAAGCGACTCGCCGACGAGGGTCTTGCCGACCAGGAGGTGATAGCGCTTATCAGCCGAATGGAGTACAGGAAGGTGGATATGGCTCTTACGGAGAATGCCCGCGAACTCTACCGCACCCACGCCCGCTCGGGCGGAGTACCCGAACTGGTACTCTACGACGGCGAGGGCAAACTCATCGGCAGACAATCGGGCTACGAGACCGTCGGCTCGCTCAAAGAGTTCCTGCGCAAGGCATTCACGCCCGCCGAGCAGGCAAAGATTAAGGCCGAGAGTCAGGCAATGAGAGGAAGATATGCTTACGACAACACAAATTAAAACTATAAACAAAATGAAAATCACAGCATTTACAAAGTACCACATCGCCGCAGGCGCCAAGATGGCAGAGTTTGCGGGATATAATATGCCCATCGAGTTCTCGGGCATCAACGACGAGCACATGACCGTACGCGAGAAGTGCGGCGTCTTTGATGTGAGCCACATGGGCGAGATTTGGGTTAAGGGCGAGAAGGCGCTCGACCTGTTGCAGCACATCGCATCGAACGATGTTTCAAAACTCTTCGACGGCAAGGTGCAGTATGCCACTATGCCTAACGGCAAGGGCGGTATCGTGGATGACATCCTCATCTACAAGTTCAGCGACACAAAGTATATGCTCTGCGTCAATGCAGCCAACACCGACAAGGACTGGGCACACATCTGCGCCGAGGGCGAGAAGTTCGGTATGAAGCCAGGCGTTGAGTTGGAAAACGCATCGGACAACATCGCACAGCTCGCAATTCAGGGTCCTTTGGCTATGAAACTCGTTCAGAAGATGTGCGACGAGCCAGTCGAGGATATGACCTACTACACATTCAAGATGTGCAAGTTGGCAGGTTGCGATGTAATCCTCTCGGCTACTGGTTACACCGGCTCGGGCGGTTGCGAGATTTATATGTACAACGCTGACGCCGACACCATCTGGGAGGCTATGTGGAAGGCTGGCGAGGAGTTCGGCTTGAAGAACATCGGCTTGGGCGCACGCGACACATTGCGTCTGGAGAAGGGCTTTGCACTCTACGGCAACGACATCGACGACACAACATCTCCACTGGAGGCTGGCTTGGGTTGGGTGACCAAGTTCGTCGAGGGTAAGGACTTCATCGACCGCGACTTCCTCGCAAAGCAGAAGGCAGATGGCGTACAGCGCAAGTTGGTGGGTTTGAAGATGATTGACCGAGGCATCCCACGCCACGGTTACAAACTCGCTAACCTCGAGGGCGAGGAGATTGGCGTTGTGACATCGGGCACAATGTCACCAATGTTGAAGGTTGGTATTGCTTTGGGTTATGTTAAGAGCGAGTACGCAGCATTGGGCACAACCGTAGCGGTGGTTATCCGCGACCGCTTGATTAAGGCGGAGGTTGTGAAGTATCCTTTCGTTTAATCGTTTGCGATTTATATTTGGGGTTGCTCTTCCTATGGGGAGGGCAACTTTTTTTTTTGCGACATACGATTGAAATTTGAGCGCTCATATTTTGATTTCGCAAGAGGTTTTCATATCTTTGTAAGAGACTAAAACCCAAAACTATGCAACGCACCTATAAGATTCTTTTCGCCCTCGTGGCAATATGCATCGCAACCAGTTTTTCGCCCGTGCTCGCCCGCTCAAAGCGAATGAAGGCGCTGATTATCTCGGGACAGAACAACCACAACTGGCCAGTGAGCCATCGCGTGCTGCGACTCATTCTCGCGCAGTCTGACCTCTTTGAGGTGGATACACTGCTCACACCCGCAAAGGGCGGTGATATGAGCAAGTTCAACCCCGAGTTTGAGGATTACGATGTGGTGGTGCTCGACTACAACGGCGACCGCTGGTCACAGAGCACCGACGAGAAGTTCCTGCGCTATGTCAAGCGCGGTGGCGGCGTGGTGGTCTATCACGCGGCAGACAACGCCTTTGCCGAGTGGGAGGAGTTCAACAAGATTATAGCCCTCGGCGGCTGGGAGGGTCGCAACGAGCGCTCGGGACCATACTACTACCTCATAAACGGCATTGGTGTGCTGGACAACGGCCCTGGACCTGGCGGCTCGCACGGCGCACAGCGCAACTACCCTATGCACTGCCGCAACGCGAAGCACCCTATCACGCGCGGTCTGCCCGACAACTGGATGCACGCCCAAGATGAGATGTATGACCGTATGCGAGGACCAGCCAACATCAAGGATTTGCTCTACTCGGGCTACGCCGACCCCAAGACTGGCGGCTCGGGACGAGAGGAGCCACTCATTTTTACGGTTGATTACGGCAAGGCACGCATCTTCCACATTATGCTCGGTCACTGCGGACCAACGCTCGCCGACAACCCTGCAATGCAGTGCGCGGGCTTCCAGACCCTGCTGCTACGCGGTACGGAGTGGGCGGCCACTGGCAAGGTGAAACAACCCGTTCCCTCTGATTTCCCAACCGACAAGGAGCGCCGCTTCCGTATGGGTTATATGCCACCACACAAATAAAAAAAGAGACTGCAATTTGCAGTCTCTTTTACTTTTTCAGCATAATTTAGAGATTAAGGTATCTCATAATCGCCTCAATAAAATAGTAATCGGCATATACAAGCGCTGCATCCACCTGCTCGCCCGCCATACGATTGCCGACGCCGTGCTTAAGCAACAAACCTCCGCACTCATCTGCCGATGCAAGATACTCCGCCGAGCACAATGTAGCCAACTGCTGCTCCGCAGTGAGCAAGTACTTCTCGTTGCGGGTCAAATCGTACAAATCAACCAGCGCCGCCGCCATAATAGCCGCCGCCGCGCTATCCTTCTGCACATCCGCAGAGTCGAAATCCCAATTAGGGATACCACTCTCGTCGAGGTTTGCGATGATATAATCAGCCAACGACTTCGCCTTGTTCAGGAAGGCATGCTCCTCGCTCTTGCGGTAGAGCATCGCATAGCCATAGAGTGCCAACGCCTGACCCTGTGCCCACGCCGACTTCTCGCCCGCGCCGTGAATTGAGAATGGCGCTATCGGCTTGAAATTCTCGCTGTTATAGATGTAACCCTCATAGATTGCACCATCCTCGCGGAACTGATTGTCGATGGTGTGCGCTGCGTGAATCTTCGCATATCCCGCCCAGCCGTTGTCGTACATCAACTCCAATACGGGCATCGTACGCACCGACACGCGGTGATACCACTCGGGCTCACCCTCCAGATTATCCACCGACTTATAGAGCGCCGCAAAGTTGTTTGACATTGACTTCGCCACCATAAAGAGCGACTGCGCGAGGTAGTCCGTCGGCTTAATCTGCTGTCCCTTCTTGTGCGCTGCATTCACCACCGTAGCGTAGTCGTGCATATTTCTGGTGCTGATGACCTTATCCAGACGGCGCGTGTGTACATATGCGCTCTCCACCATCTCGGCATCCTCCGCCCAGTCGGCAAGCATCCACATACTACCTGCGAAATAGCCCGTCGCCCACATCTTATCCCCCTCGGCTGGCAACATCTCGCCACCATCGAAGGCATAAGGGTAAGCGCCACCGCCCTGCTCAATCTCCGTCGCCATAGTGTTGTAACGCACCACCGCATCCTTGAGCACGCTCTTCAACTCCTTCTTGAGTCCACCCTCCGCGCAACCGCACAAAGAGAGACACGCTGCGATAACCGCAAAAAATCTCATTCTCATATTTATCGCTATTTTACACCCAACAAAAGACGCGCCTGCGACATCGCCGCCTCGGTAATCTCGCTACCCGACAACATCTTGGCAATCTCCTCCACACGCTGCTCCTTGTCGAGCAGTGTGATGTTTGTTCGGCTATTCTCCTTATAAACTACAAAATGTGTGTCGCCCTTTGACGCCACCTGTGGCAAGTGGGTGATAGCCACCACCTGCATATTTCCACCTAACGCACTGATAATCTCGCCCATAGCATCGGCTATGCGACCCGACACGCCAGTGTCAATCTCATCAAAAATAATCGTTGGCAACTGCTTCTGCTTGGCAATCATAGCCTTCAGGGCAAGCATCACGCGTGAAATCTCACCACCCGAAGCCACCTTCTCAACCGCCTGCAACGCCATACCGCCATTAGCCGAGAATGCAAATCGCACCTTGTCGCCACCCGTCGGCATCAACTCCCCCGACCAGGCAACCTCCACCTCGAAGCGTGCCTCCGCCATACCGAGTCGCTGCAACATAGCCGCCACCTCTGCCGAAATCTGCTTTCCCGCCTGCTCACGCATCGCGTGCAGACGCTCCGCCTGCGCCACCGCCTGTGACCTGAATTTGCTGATTAACTCACGCTGACGCTCGATGTTCTCCGTCGAGTGGGTAATCGCCTTGAGTTGCGAAGAGAGCCTCTCGCCCACCTCAATCAACTCCTCAAGCCCCTTCACGCGGTGTTTCTGGCACATCGAGTATATCATATTCACACGGTCAGTGAGTCGCTGCAATCGCTCGGGGTCGGCATCTATGCGCTCGCCATCATCCGCCACCGTTGCGCTCACATCCTTCAGTTCCTGCACCACCGAGTGCAGACGAGCCGTAATCTCCTCTCCACGAGGATAGTTGTCGCTAACCTTCGCCACAACACTCTCCGCCGCCGCAAGTTGCTCAAGCACACCTATTTGCTCGGCATCAAGGATGTTACGCACCGTAATCAGAGCCTCGCCAATCTGGTCAGCATTCTCAAGCACTGCGAGTTCCGCCTCCGCCTCGGCAAGTTCGCCCTCCTTCAGCGCCGCAGCCTCAAACTCCGACACCTGATAGCGCAACCACTCCTCATCCTTTTTGAGCGCCTCCGCCTCGGCAACCATACGCTCCGCCTCGCGCTCCGCCGCACACAACTGCTTGTAGAGCGACTTATACTCCGCCACTACGGCACCCGAGCCCGCGATGGTATCCACCGCCTCGATGCGGAACATCTCGTCCGAGAGAATCATATTCTTGTGCTGCGAGTGGATGTCAATCAGTCTTGCGCCCAACTCCTTCAGCGTGGCGAGTTGCACAGGCATATCGTTGATGAAAGCGCGGCTCTTGCCCGCTGGCGAAATCATACGACGCACCACAGTCTGTGGCTCATAGTCGAGGTCATTCTCCTCGAAGAACGACTCCAACGCATAGCCACCGATGTCGAACACGCCCTCGATAATGCAACTGCGCTCCATATCGCGTATCGAGCCGCTCTCGTTCTTGTTGCCCAGCAACAAGCCCAGAGCACCCAGCAATATGGACTTTCCAGCACCAGTCTCACCCGTGATGATGTTCAGGCGAGCATCCAGCGCCAAATCGAGTTTATCAATCAAGGCATAATTCTCTACCGAGAGTCGCTGCAACATAACTATCTGTCTTACAAAAAGTTTTCTATCTTATCCACAATCTTCTCCGCCACCTCGCGCTTCGACATCAGAGGCAACTCCTCGCTACACTGGGCGTCGATGAGCGTCACCACATTTGTGTCGCCACGGAAGCCCGCACCCTCGGTGCGAAGCGAGTTGAGCACGATGAAATCGAAGTTCTTGCGCTTGAGTTTATCCTCGGCATTGAGTTGCTCATTCTGGGTCTCCATAGCGAAGCCCACAAGCACACGCCCACCCTTCTGCGCACCCAGCGTAGCGGCAATATCCTTTGTGCGACGCAACTCAATCTTCATATCGTCGTCGCTCTTCTTGAGTTTCTCGGTCGCAACCTCCACGGGCGTATAGTCAGCCACCGCCGCACACATCACCGCGCCATCGGTCTGCTCGAAACGCTCCACGCACGCCTGCCACATCTCCTCGGCACTCAACACATCTATGCGCTCCACGCCCTCGGGCGCTGCCAAAGATGTGCGACCGCTCACCAGCGTAACCTTTGCGCCACGCTCCGCCAAAGCCTCGGCAACGGCATAACCCATCTTACCCGATGAGTGATTCGAGATGAATCTCACGGGGTCGATAGGCTCGATGGTAGCACCCGCCGTAACAAGGAAGTGCTTACCCTCTAAACTCTTTTTTTTTTCGGAAAGGATGCCCTTCACGGCATCTACGATCTGCTCTGGCTCTGCCATACGACCCTTGCCCACAAGACCGCTGGCAAGGAATCCCGACCCTGGCTCGATGATGTGCACACCATCCTGACGCAGAGTCTCCATATTGCGCTGCGTAGCGATGTGAGCATACATATCGAGGTCCATCGCAGGGGCTACCGCCACTGGACAACGCGCCGAGAGGTATGTCGTGAGCAACAGATTATCGGCCACGCCAGTAGCCATCTTCGCCATCGTGTTGGCTGTCGCTGGAGCGATAAGGTAAAGGTCAGCCCACTCGCCCAACTTGACATGCGAGTTCCACTCTCCATTCTCGGGATTGAAAAAATCGACCAAGATAGGATGCTGCGACACGGTGGCCATTGTCAGCGGCGTGATGAACTGTTTTGCGAGTGGTGTCATCACCACTTTCACCTCGGCACCTGCTGACACCAATAAACGGCAAAGCACAGCCGACTTATAAGCGGCTATGCTACCCGTAATTCCAAGTATGATATGTTTACCCTTCAACATATAAGGTTTGTGTTAGCGTTTGGGATTGCAGCCGAGCCCGCGGAGACCTCCGCTCCACACCCGACAGCCCCAATACATATTAACCTCTGCGGTAGTAGATCTCGTCATCGAGGAACTCCTCGGTAGCGATGATCACTGGCTTTGGAAGACGCTCATAGTAGCGTGAGATCTCAATCTGCTCACGGTTCTCGAAAGTCTCCTCCATAGTGTCGGTAGGCGATGAGAAATCAGCCAACTTACGATTAAGCTCGGTCTTGAGCTCTGTCGAAATCTGATTAGCGCGACGAGCGATGATGTTGATGCTCTCGTAGATGTTGCCAGTCTCGTGATCCAAATCAACCAATTTGCGTGTCACTGTGTTGTTGGGAATGTTCTTCTTAATCTCCATCTTATCTATATTTTGTCGTTGTTATTCACTCTTTTTATCGGTGGCTGCCGCTGTTGTGGTGTCGTCAGCCTTGTTCTTCTCGATGTAGCGCTTTGCCACCTCTGCCGCCTTGTCCAACTCGGCGCGGTGCTTTGACTCGGGGTACTCCATGATGAACGAGTAGTAAGAGTCGAGCATCGACATAAATCGGTCGGACTGCTTCGACGCCACCGAGTTATCAGCAAACTTATATGCCGACATTGCGATGTAGTACATAATATCCTCTCGGCGGTGTGAGTCAGGGTACTTCTTCAACGCATTCTTGAAGGCGATAATCGCCGAGTCGTAGCGAAGAATCTTGTAGTAGGTGTAAGCATTCAGGAACGAACGCTCCTCCATACGCCAGGTGAGTTCCTTGGTCATCTCGATGAAGTACTGAATCTGCTGGCTCTCGGGGTGGTGTGACATAAACTCCGAGATGGCGATGATGGCAGCCGCTGTGGTGCTCTGGTCGCGCTCTGGACCTGGACACATCTCATAGAGGCTGATTGCATACAACGCCTCGGCATTCTCGATAAAGACGCTACGACCATAGGTGCGGCGGAACTCGTCGAACAGAGTAGCCGAAGTGAGGTAGTCGTAACTCTTGAAATAGGAGTGTGCCTTGTAGTATGCCACAGAGTCCTCTTGAGGGAAACCCTTCAAGAAAGGCTCGCAATGCTCAAAAAGCAAAATTGCCTTGTCCCACTTGCCACCCTCGTAGTACAACTTACCTTGCGAGAAGATAAGGTCGGGGTCGTCGGTGTTAATCACACGCTGGATGCTCGAGCAACTTGAGATAGCCGCACAGAGCAGTGCGATTGGCAGAATGTATGATAAAAATTTTCTCATATCCTCTTCTTTACTGCACATAGCAGGGTATTATCGTGCAAAATTACACATATTTTTTGTTATAACGGCACTAAATCGAAATTATTTTTCGTAGAAATAAAAAATCATCGGGTTTCGCACCCATTTCCAGCCTCCGCACAACAAAAACACCCCACTCTCTCGCCACTCTACCCCGAAGAACTCCCACGCCACCTCCGCCCATAAAAACAGGCGAAGCAGACCCGAAAGCCTGCTCCGCAAGAGATATCAAATCGCTAAAGATTAAATCTGAACTGTGATTACATAAGGGTCGCTGCCGCAAGTGAATGAGATGGTGTAAAGACCCTCCTCAAACTTCTTCATCTCCACCTTTGGACCCTTCTCGTGGTAGATGTTGTACTCGCTATCGAGTTCGGTGTTGAAGTAACGACCACCAGCAGTCTGACCGCTCGCCTTCACATTGCCCTCTGAATCCTTCACCTCATACTTCAATGCGATAGAAGAGTAGAAGTAAAGAGTCTTCTCTGACTTATCGTAAGTGAGTTTCATACTCTCGGCAATCTCCTCTGGCGACGCGCAAAGGATAATCTGGCTCACATTGCTGCTGCTACCATCACGCATCCACTCCCACTCGCCTGGGTTCTCGCCCTTGTAGTAGTAGCGCAAGCGGTAACCTGGCTTCAACTCCGACTTGAAGGTCACCTTCTTCTCGTTGTGAGAGTTCTTCCACAACTCTGCGCCGGCTGGCAACTCGTTATAATAGTTCTCCTCTACGGTCTCGATGAAGTTGCCATCGCGGTCACACAACACGAGGTTTACATAACCTGTGAAAGCACCGATACCGCCATTGCGTGCAGTAGTTCTACGCAAAGGAATAGCCTGACCTGGCTTGAACTCGCAAGACTCTGTCTCAAGACCCCACCAAGTACACATCCAGTGACTCTCATCAGGGTTATCCTTATCCTTACGGCTTGTACCCAAACCTACATAGCTACATACATCGCGTGGCTTTGATGTACCATCGCGGTCTGGCTCGAAATAGAAGCAGGCACCCATCGAGCGGCAGAAGTCGTTATCAGGCAAGTAGTAGTAACCATCGGCGCTACCACCCCAACCATAGTTCAGGTGGAAATAGCCCTTTGAATCGTAACCATCAACAACATAGGCGTGACCACCACCAGCACCTACCATTGGACCATAGTCGCGCAGATTCTGCTGCAAAAGTGCAACCCACTCTGCCTCGCTATAGCTACCAGAGCCCAACCAGCGTGAGCCCTTGCCATACTTGAAGTATTTCGCCAAGCGCTCTGGCATCATACCAGTCACAGCACCCGAACCACCAGGTGCCCAACCCATATTCATTGCTGTACCAACATCGTACATCAACTCCGCCACGGCGTCACCCTCATAGGTTGAGTACTCTCCCTTCTTATACTCCAATGGCATACGGTTCCACTTGTACTCGCGACCGAGTGTGTTGGCTGGTACATCCCAATCCTGCTTACCCTCCTCGCGGTCAACCTTGTATGCAGGTGTTGTACCCTCACCGCAGTCTGGCCAACAGTGGTAACGCATCACGATAGAGATAGCTGTCGCAACGCAACCAGATGGAGCCTTACCATCGACATAGTGTGGCGAGAGGCGGTTGTATGGCTCGCCCTGATTCCACTTTGCAGTCTCATAGAGCAACTCCTCGACAATATCCTCCGAGTCATCGAAGATAACGCCACCATTCAGCGGTGGGATGTTAGCCTCGCGCGATGCCTCAATCTGGTCACACCAAGATGAGAGCATCCAGCGTGTTGCATCGGCAACATCATTAACATTGAACGAGCCCTCGTTAGAATAACCTACGATTGGGCGTGTACTGTCGTCACCCGAAACGATTACGAAGCCCTTGCCATCAGCGCGGTTATAGATATACATAAGTGCCTCCTCGGTATCAACTGCCGCACCACGGGTTGTAGCCACATTGATATCGTGACCAGCCCACTCAAGTGCCAACTGCACACTTGCACCACGGGTAACAGTCTTTGCGAAGAACTGCGTAGCAATATCGCGTGCCTTCTTTTCGCCAATAGGCGAAGCCGACAAGCATAACGAGACAAAAAGCAGCGGTATAAATAATAACTTCTTCATACTTTCAAACTACGATTAAAAATTAGTCAAATCAATGTGTGTAATTCCAGTACAATGCTTCATCTCAAACTGGTGAGCGCCCACCACCTGAATAGTGACGATGTGCTCCTCCTCGCCATCCTGATAACGGTAGTCGTTCTCGCCACCGAACATTGCCATATTACCATCACCCCAGATTACGAAGCCAGACAATGCGCTTGAGCCATAGACATGAGGCATTGCCACGCGTGGACCGCGGTGAGTGATGTAAGCGGTCTGCCAATCAACCTCCTCGTCGGTTGAGAAGGTAGCCATTGGGTGGATGTAGTTTGGACGGAAGTTAATACTCTTTGTTGTGCTGCGAAGGTATGATGTACCATCGGTAAAGTTCACACACACGGTGATACCCTTATAGCAAGGCGATGCAGGCACTACGATATAAAACTCCTGTGGCGTTGGCGAGAGTGCTACGCCATCCTTACCGCAGTCGAGGGTAATCATATCAGATGTAGTCACATCATCAGCGCGGAACGATGCTGTGCCTTCGTTGCTATTGATGTACATTCTACCAGCCAAAATCTCGCCGTTGTTACCCAACACATCGATGCTCTTGATAACCTTCTGCTCCTCGGCACCACCCGCGATGCTCAAGCGAAGGTAAGAGACAACATTCTTGAAGAGGTATGATGCACCATCCTCGCTGGTACCGAACATCACATTTGACTTTGGGCAGTAAGTTCCCTTTGTATAGGTCTGCTTTGCGCGCAACTCGGTGATAAGTTCGGCATTTGACGCTGTGGTCTGCGCGTAGTCAATCTCACCCAGACTTGGATAGACTGCATAGTATTTGCTCACCTTGTCAGCAACTGGCTCATAAGCCTTCACAAGGCTGAACACACCCACGCGGTCGCCAGTGTTACCACTGAACTTCCACGATGAATACTCCTTTGGACCGTAGATAGTCACCTCGTCGCCCGCTGTCCATACAGACTTCAACTCCTCGTTCAACTGGACACGGGTATTATCATCGCCGATTGACGCGTAGATCTTATCACGCGCAATAGACGCAGGCTGCGGCTGATCGTTTACTACATTATTGTTGGTACAAGATGCGAGAATCGCCGCCAGGGCTAATATTAAATAACACTTCTTCATAATTACCACTCAATTTTAGGTGCTTCAATAGGGTCCTGAATGCGGTGTGTAGCATCCTGAATGATTGTGAGAGCGTAAGTACACTTCGCACCCTCATACTCGCTGATGATGGTGAGCAGCGCCTGACGCACATCGACAGTATTGTTTGCCTCTACCTCAAAACTGAAATAGCCAGAGCCCTTCTGGTTCTCGCCATACTTGGTCGAAACGAAGTCGCCCTCGGTAACCTCGATGCGCCAAGGATATGCTGGGTCGGTCATCGTAATCATGATATTGTAACTACCCTCCGATGAGTTTACATTCACCTCGCCACGACCTGTTGGATACAAATCGGGGAATGTGAGGCTCGAAAGGGTAAATGCATCAATCTTACCCGAGCCCGCCTTCTGCGATACGGCGATAGTCTTTGACTGTGAGCCAGCAGTGAGTAAAATCTCGGCACTGCGCTTCTTGGCTGACAAATTCTTCTTTGTAGTTACGGTAAGCACCTTCTGGGCATCAAAGGTGGCAGTACACCATTTTGGCTGTGAAGATGTCACCTCAAGATCATCTCCTGCTGTCAATGTAACCTTCTGCGATCCGCCATTCGCTGCGAATTGCAGAGTCTCGACAGATGCGGTCAGAGCCACCTCGGTCTCACCGCTCGAACAACCCCACAAGACAACAGCCAATAGAGCGATTGTCAAAAAGGAAAAGAATCGTTTCATTGTTATAAATTAGGTTAAAGTTTTACAATATCTGAACAAATATAATCATTTTTTTTCATTCTACCTAAACTCCGCGACAAAATTCCGCATAAATTACCATAAGCCAATGAAAACTCTCTCTTTACCGTAACAAATACACAAAAACGGGTCGCCCAACCCTTTCAGTTGAGCAACCCGTCACAATCTTCTATGGGCTACCTTCAAGGCAGACCCAACAAATTCAACAGGAACAATTTATTTAATGTTGTTCCAGTCGTCAGAACGGAATGGTGGCACTGGCACACCAAGAATATTCTTCAAATCGCAAGGGATATAGTTGCGGAACGCATAGCGAACTGCCACTGGCTCCTTGACCTTGTCGCTTGACACCTTCACCTCGCGATAGCTATGCACATAGGCATTTGCTGGGTGGAACACCTTGTCGGCACCAGCAATCTCAAAGCCCTTGATCCACTTGCCGTAACCTGGAGCCAGACCTGGACCTACATCCTTGAGCGTTACGATGATTGAGTTACCATCCACCTTGTAAGACTCATAGGTTGGAGCCACAACATCCACACCGCCCTGACCATACAAATCACGCAATGCGAAGGCCGCCATACGCTCACCCACCTCGTTCTTCTTTGCTGGATGGATGCAAACCTCCTCGCCTGTATCGGTTGTTGCCGCCATAGCGCAGTTAGGGATATTTGCCAACGCACGCTGCTGACACTCCACAAACAAAGGATATGCAATAGCGCGTGAGTTACCATAGCTGTGAGGAGCAATCATTGTGAAGTAGAAAGGCATCTTGTTCTCGGTATCGCCCCAGTCCTCACGCCACTGCTGCACCATACGAGCCTGCATAATGTCGTAGTGGTCAATATCGCCCAGATTAGAGCAACCCTGATACCACAAGAAACCTCGGGCGTTGTACTTACGGATTGGAGCAATCATAGCGCAATAAAGCTCCGAAGGCTTGATTGAGTGAATCTTATGCTTGTGCTCAAGCTGCTCCTTTGAGAGCACATCCTCCAGAGCCTTAATTGGCATCCACGACTCGATGCGAGTACCACCCCAGTTTGAGGTGATGATACCGATAGGGAAATCAACCTTACCCACCAGATTATAGGCAAAAGTATATGCTACGGCTGACATATTGGCTACGCTGCTTGGCGCAGGGCACAACCACTCACCACCCACACAGTCCTCCTTATCCTCGTTGTAGGAACGGGCACGAGGCACGGTGAACATACGAATCTGGTCGGCATACTTCGCAGCCGAGAGAATATAATCCTTCGCATTCTCCACAGGCTGACGATCCCAGCCCTTTACTGGCATCTCCATATTACTCTGACCCGATGTGATCCACACATCACCAATCATCACATTCTCCAGCACGATCTCCTCGCCATCAGAGATTGAGATGGTGTACTTGTCAAACGAGCCAGCAGGCGTTGCCACCTTCACAGCCCAGTTACCATTCTCATCAGCTTTGGTCTTAATCTTTGTCTTGTCCCACGACACCTTGACGGTGACCTTGGCATCGGCATCAGCCTTACCCCACAGGTTTACATCTGCATTCTGCTGAATAACCATATTGCTACCCAAAATCTTGGGCAACACAACCTTTGCCGATGCACCCAGAGAGAGAGCCACAGCGGCCATCAATAAAAATAACTTCTTCATATTCATCAGGTTTTAGTAGTTCCTATTTTACATCGTTCCAGTCATCTGTTCTAAATGGAACGGCTGGCACGCCAAACAAGTTCTTGAGGTTCACCTCGCCGCACACATTGTGGAACGCATAGCGCACAGCAACAGGCTTCTTAACCTCCTTGCTCCACACCGTCACGATACTACCCCACACGCGAGCATCCGCAGGGTGGAACACTCTGTCCTCGCCCGCCAACTCAAAGCCCTTAACGGGTACATTGCTCCACGGAGCAAGACCCATCGGTGCATTCTTCATCTTGACCTTCACCTTGCCATCCTCCTGCACCTCGTGCGACTCATACTGCGGAGCCTTCGCCTCGAAGCCCTTTCTGCCATAGGTCTGCGCCAAAGCCAAAGCTGCCAGACGCTCGCCAATCTCAAATTTCTTGGGAGGGTGCAGACAGGTTGCGTCACCGAGGTCGGTAGTAGCCGCCATACCGCTGTTAGGGATGATATCCATCGCACGCGCCTGACACTCCACAAAGAGTGGCAAAGTGGTGTCGGTATAGGAGTTACAATAGAAATAAGCAGGAATCTGCACATAGTAAAATGGCATCTTGTTCTCCTTATCTCCCCAGTCCTCGCGCCACTGCTGAGCCATACGCGCAAGCATAACATCGTAGTGGTCAATATCACCTAGATAGTCCAGGCTCTGGTAACCCAAGTTCGCCTCGCCCTGATACCACAAGAAGCCCTTGGCGTTGTACTTTGTAACGGGGGCAATCATACCGCAATATAGCTCCGAAGGAGTCAAATGGTGCAGAGTGTGCTTATGCTTAATCTGCTCCTCGGTTGCAATCTCACGCAAAGCATCCAAAGGCATCCAGCACTCCACACGCGAGCCACCCCAACCAGCCGTAATCAGACCGATGGGATAATCCACCTCATAAGAGAGTTCGTGCGCAAAGAAGTACGCCACAGCCGAGGTCTCAGCCACACTCTGTGGTGCCGCCTCACGCCACTCGCCAACACAGTCGTCCATATTCTTATCATACGAACGCTGCTTCTGCACAGTGAACATACGAATCTTATCCTTCATCGCGCTTGCTCGGCGGATGAACTGCATCGAGTTCTCTACGGGTTGGTGCATATAACCCTGCACTGGCATCTCCATATTGCTCTGCCCCACGCAGACCCAAACATCACCAAACATCACATTCTCAAGCGTCAGTGCCTCGCCGTCGGAGATTGTGATGGTATGCTTATCGTATGAGCCCGCAGGCGTAGCGACCTTCACCGCCCAGTTACCCTCCGCGTCACTTGTAGTGCGGATTTTATCCTTGCTCCACGACACCGAAATTGTAACTTTCTTGTTGGCATCAGCCTTACCCCAGAGGTTTGCCTCGCAATTCTGCTGCAGCACCATATTGCTGCATAGCACCCTGGGTAAAACAATGGTAGCCGATGCGCCCCAAGCGAGGCACACGGCTACCATAGACATTATAAGTCTTTTCATATTAGAAAATCTTACATCTCAAGCTTACGAACACCATCAGAGATAACTACATCGTAAACCTTTGGCTCGTGACCGTAAGCAGCGTTGAACTTCTCCTTTGCAGTTGCAATGAAGTTGTCATACAAATCTGCCTTCACGAGGTTGATTGTACAACCACCGAAGCCACCACCCATAATACGAGAACCTGTTACACCGCACTCCTTAGCGATTGTAGCCAAAAGGTCGAGCTCCTCGCAGCTAACCTCGTAATCCTTTGACATACCCCAGTGAGTCTCATACATACGAGCACCAACTGTCTCCAAGTCACCAGCCTCCAAAGCAGCACATACATCGAGCACACGCTTCTCCTCGCCGATAACATAGCGAGCACGCATATAATCCTCCTCAGAGATCTGATCCTTGATAGCGTCCAACTGCTCCATTGTAGCACCACGCAAAGTCTCCTGACCCAAGATGCCAGCAACGCGCTCGCAAGACTCACGACGCTTGTTGTATGGAGAACCTACCAACTCGTGCTTAACAACTGAATCAACCAAAACCAAACGGTAACCGTAAGCCTCTGGATCGAATGGGAAGTAAGCGAACTCTGAAGACAAGCAGTCCAAACGCATCAAGTTACCCTTCTTACCGTGTACTGAAGCGAACTGGTCCATGATACCGCACTTTACACCGCAGTAGTTGTGCTCTGTTGACTGACCGATGCGAGCCAACTCGAAGCTACCGAACTTATCCTCGTTGTAGATGTGGTTCAACGCAAAAGCGAATGTTGACTCCAAAGCTGCAGATGAAGAAAGACCTGCGCCGAGAGGTACATCACCACCGAAAGCAGTATCAAAACCTTCTACCTTACCGCCACGCTTCAAAACCTCGCGAGCAACACCGAAGATGTAGCAAGCCCAAGACTGTGCTGGCTTATCCTCCTCGTTCAAACCGAACTCAGCGTAGTCCTGCAAGTCTACTGAATATGCGCGAATCTTATCTGTACCGTTAGGCTTAATCTCTGCAACCATACCCTTGTCGATAGCACCTGGGAATACGAAACCACCGTTGTAGTCAGTGTGCTCACCGATGAGGTTGATACGACCTGGAGATGTGTAAAGCTCACCTGTTGTGCCGAACTTCTCGGCAAATTTCTCTCTAATTAACTGAATGTCCATAGTTTTAAGAATTTAAGTTGTTTGTTATTGTTTGTTATAGTTTTACATTGATAGTTTTACCCTGCTTGATTGTGAAAGACTGGCTCTTACCACCCTGCTCGCTCACCTTGACGCTTAACTTGTCGCCCGCTACTCGCTTAACCTCCACATCGAAGTCGCTGCCGAAAGCACGAATGTTCTTCAGCGAAGCAAACTCCCACGACGATGGAATCTCAGGCTTCAGCTCGAAGCTGCGCATACCCGTTGGGCGGATACCGAACATACCCTCGGTGATGATGCGGCAATAAAGTCCGCTCTCTGCCGAGAGATGACGCTGGTTGCCCTCTGGCCACGCCTCGATAGGATAAGGAACATGGTCGCCCAAAAGACGACGGTTTGAGTAGTATGACAACTGCTCGGTGATGAAATCGGCATAGCCTGCTGCATAACCGCCACGGAACGCGTACAAAGTAGAACGATCCCAGAAGGTAGTGCTACCCTGCGCTGTCAAAAGACCATCCTTGGTGTAGAGATCGCTCTTGAACATCGCATCCATAGTAGCATCAGCACGGTCATAGATACCTACACACAAAGGCATACAAATCCACGAACGCAAGATGTCGTTACCCTCATAGTAGCGATATGTCTCATAGCCCTTAACATTAGCGCCGAAGTGCGACTCGATAGCCGAGCGCATAGCCTTTGCGCGCTTCTGGTAGTCGGCAATGAGTTTTGGGCTCTTGCCAAGTTCGCGAGCAAGATGTGAAGCTGAAATCAAGGCATCGTAGTAGAGCGTAGAGGTGCAGAGGTTAGCATCTCCCGCAGGGAAACGACCCTCCAGCTCATCACGGTCAGACTTCACGACACCCTTGTCATTAATCTGACGACGAGAATACTCCAAGCACCACTCAATAAGTGGCCACAACTCCTCCGCTTCAGCCTTGTCAGCACGCGTAAGAGCGTAACGCGCAGCACCGTATGCTATCATCGCACCATCTCCTCTATCGCCTGCGCCATTCCAGATATCATCACCCTCGGCGATGATTGAACTTGGAATTGGACGCCACTCGTCATTCATAAAACGAGCGAAGTGACGATATGAGTTAAGCGCAGACTCGTTACCCACCTCATAACCAGTGAAAGGGAAGAATGGGTTTACATACTCTGCCTGATCGTTTGCCCAAATTGCAGCATAGTAGCTCTCGCCACCAGGTGCGTGCATATAGCCGCCCTTGGTCTTGCAGATTGACTCGCTGGCGCGAATCTTCGCAAAGCGGAACTCTGTGTCGATAACATCGTCTGGAGTATCAAGCACCAGATTGTTATCCATCACATCGAGGAACGCCTGACGCTGAGCCAAAAGCTCCTTCACATCAAGATTTGATTGGCTCTGCTGCCCCATCTCAAGACCCTCAATCACCACATCAAACTCAACGCACTCACCCTGCTTGAGGAAATAGACTCCTCCGCCCTTAACTGTTGTAAGCATGCGGTATGATCCCTTCACACCCTTCTTTGGGTCGGTCAATACCTCCTGCTCAAGCGATGGAATCTGCATAATGTAATCCACCGAGCCTGTGTTGCGGAGCACATAGTGCTCACACATCATAGCCTGCTCCATAGTAGGGAAGATTGTTCTGTCAACCTCCAAACCATAGGCGCCGCCACGGTGGTCCTCCACAACGCGCATACCGCCGTTAATCTCCACAAAACGGGTTGTGAACTTCAAGCGGTTATTGTTGTTGATACGCAACTGTGCAACAACATCCAGCGCCTGACGAATCATCAAACTGCCGTGGGTATCGTTTGGAATACGGCGCAACATAGGGAACACCAACGAGCGGTCCAGAACGAACTTCTGCTGCTCGTCAATGCCCCAATAGAGCACCGCAGCCATCATCTTACCACTCATCTCAATGTGGTCAGAGTGGGGATAATTACCCTGGGCAACCTCCATACGGATGGTCTTGCCATCAGGCTGAATCGTCCAGCGGTTTTGGGCAGAAGCCGCGCAGCACAAGAGTGCTGCGACAGCCATTGCCAATAATCTTTTTTTCATAAATACTACTTAGTGTAGAACTTATAGATACAAGTCTGAGTATACTCCTCACCTGGGTTCAAAACTACAGATGGGAAGTTGTCGTGGTTAGGTGCATCTGGATACTTCTGAGTCTCCAAAGCAACTGACTCACGGAATGCCAATGGCTTACCATACTTACCGTTGTAAGTGCCATCGAAGAAGTTACCGCTGTAGAACTGGATAGCAACCTGATCAGTTGCAACATCCATACAACGACCTGAAGTTGGATCGTACAAAGTAGCAACAGTCTCAACCTGACCGTTATCCTCGCGCTCCAAAACCCAGTTCATATCGTAACCCTTACCATTGATAAGCTGCTCGTTCTCAACATCGATACGATCGCCGATAGCTGTTGGCTGGCGGAAATCGAATGGAGTGCCCTCAACTGGCAAAATCTCACCTGTTGGGATCAACGCAGCATCGGTTGGAGTGATGCGGTCAGCCTTCAAAGTCAAGACATGGTCGAGGATAGTACCGTTAGCCTCGCCCTTGAGGTTGAAGAATGAGTGGTGTGAGAGGTTACATACTGTAGGAGCGTCAGTTGTAGCTGAGTAAGTCACAACGAACTCGTTCTCTGCAGTCAAAGCATACTTCATTGTGATGTCCAGGTTGCCTGGGAAGCCATCCAAACCATCGGGCACTACGAGGTGCAAAGTGATAGACTCTGGCTTAACCTCCATAACATCCCATACGAGCATATCGATACCCTTCAAACCACCGTGCAATGTGTGACCATTGTTGTTGAGTGGAGTGTTGTACTCCTTGCCCTCCAAAGTGAACTTACCATAGCCGATACGGTTAGCAACA
>JAFZFR010000045.1 GCA_017555805.1 Alistipes sp.
TCTTTTTCAAGAGTGAATAAAACTTTCTTAGCTGCTCAAATATCTTCAAAGAACTCTTTATCGTGTAAGGCTTTTTGCCTTATTGATAGCTTTTCTGTATATCGCCATTTTTAGAGGCGAAAGCGGTTGCAAAGATAAGAACTATTTTTGAACCTGCAAAACTTTTTGCAATATTTTTTCAAAAATTTTTCTTTGCTCGTCGCATCCTTCAGAACTCTTGCAAACCCGTTTCCTTTCGTTTGCGAGTGCAAAGTAAATACATTTTTTTCGTTCCACCAAATAATTTGCATTCTTTTTTACAGCGCTCACCCCACCTTTTCAACATAACTCATTACATATCAGGATGTTATATTAATAAAAAATCTTATTAATTAACATTCCCTTAACATTGGAAATCTCACCACACCACGCAAACTCGCTTTATATATATTATATATAGGTATAGAAAAAGGTGCCGACAAAGCCGACACCTTTCAAAATTATCAAAACGAAGATTAAGAGCGCACCTCTGCGCCAACCTTTGCGGCGAACTGGCGCTGGAGATTTGCCATAGTTTTCTCGATTACCTTATCGTTCAGGGTCTGATTCTTATCCTCCAAAGTGAAACCAAGAGCATAAGACTTCTTGCCAGCAGGCAACTTGTCACCCTCATAAACATCAAACAATGTCACGCGCTTCAAGAGTTTCTTCTCGGTAGCGAATGCGATATTACGCAACTCGTGGAAGGTAACGCTCTTATCAACCAGCAGAGCCAAGTCGCGCTTAACCTCTGGGAACTTCGACAACTCCTCAACTACGATGCGCTGCTTCTTCGCCGCACGGAGGATGAGTTCGAAGTCAATCTCTGCGAAATATACAGCCTGCTTCAAATCAAACTTCTGCAACAACGCTGGAGCAACAACACCCAACTGCGCTACGCAGCGGTTGCCCTGCATAAGACCCAAGCCATCAGAGTAAACATCGCTCTGAAGGCTCTCGCTGCGGAGAGTGTAGATGTCGATACCGAAGCGACGCAACAACTTCTCAACCGTTGCACGCAATGTATAGAACGATGCCTGTGCGCCCTTCGCGTTCCAAGATGGAGCACCATCCTGACCCGTTACGGTGATACCCAAGCAATACTTCTCGCTATAACGCGACAATGGGTTCTCCTCGTTTACGGCAGCCTCGTCGAAGAAGTAGCAGTTACCAGTCTCGAAGAGTTTGAGGTCGGCGTTGCGGTGGTTTACATTCAACGCTACTGCCTCCAAAGCATTGAAGAGCAGTGTCTGGCGCATCACATTGAGGTCGGCGCTCAATGGGTTCATAATCTTCACGCAGTTCTCTGCCTTGAATGAGTTAAGACCCTCGTAGTAAGCCGCCTTTGTGAGCGAGTTAGACATAATCTCAGTGTAACCAGTTGCAGCCAAGTGGTCAGCCGCGAGGTTAATCAACTTAGTCTTGTCTGGGCGTGGAGCGTAAGCCAATGTAGAGTGAACGGTCAAAGGAATCTCGACATTGTTGTAGCCGTAGATACGCAAGATATCCTCCACAAGGTCAGCCTCACGCTGTACATCCACGCGGTAAGGTGGTACGGCAACGGTCAATACGCGACCCTCCTCCGACAAAATCTTCACCTCAAGCGCATCAAGAATAGCGCGAACGGTATGCTCTGGAATCTCCTTGCCAATCAATGAGTTTACGCGGTCGAGTGACAACTCGAATACAAAATCCTGGGCTGGAGTTGGGTTGATATCAATAATCTCGCTTGAAATCTTACCACCAGCAAGCTCCTTGAAGAGCAACGCGGCGCGCTTCAAAGCGTAAACCTGCATATTTGGGTCGATACCGCGCTCGAAACGGAACGAAGCGTCAGTAGAAAGGCCGTGACGCTTTGCAGAACGGCGGATAGATACTGGGTTGAAGTATGCACTCTCGAGGAAGATGTTTACAGTTGTGTCGCTAACACCTGAATCCAGACCGCCATACACACCACCGATACACATTGGGCGCTCGGCAGAGCAAATCATCAAATCCTCGCTTGAGAGCTTGCGCTCAACACCGTCCAAAGTGACGAATGGAGTACCCTCCTCGCAGCACTTAACAACCACCTTCTTGCCCTCAATCTTATCAGCATCGAAGGCGTGGAGTGGCTGACCCAACTCGAAAAGTACATAGTTTGTAATGTCGACCAAGTTGTTCTTTGGGTTGATACCCGCAGCACGCAACTCGTTCTGCATCCACTCTGGCGATGGAGCAATCTTACAATCGGTAAGAGCCACGCCAGCATAGCGTGGAGCAGCCTCGGCGTTCTCAACTACCACCTCTACATTGAGATCGTGGTTATCAACCTTAAAATCCTCAACCGATGGCAACTGCACCTTCACATCCTTACCCTGCGAACGCAAGTAAGCCGCCAAGTCGCGTGCAACACCGATGTGAGAAGCCGCATCAACACGGTTAGGTGTAAGACCTACGCCGATGAGATAGTCATCCTGAACATTCAAATACTCGTGAGCAGACATACCTACTGGCGCATCCTCTGGGAGCTCCATAATGCCATCGTGAGCAGAGCCAATGCCCAACTCATCCTCGGCGCAGAGCATACCGAATGACTCAACGCCACGAATCTTGCTTCGCTTAATCTTGAACTCCTCGTCACCACCATTTGGATAGAGCACCGCACCAGCAGTTGCGCACAACACCTTCAAGCCCTGACGGCAGTTAGGTGCACCGCAGACAATCTGCAAAGGAGCCTCAGCACCAACATCAACAGTTGTAAGGTGGAGGTGGTCAGAATCGGGATGATCCTCGCAAGTGGCTACATAACCAACCACTACACCCTGCAAACCGCCACGAATGGTCTCAACCTTCTTGAACTCCTCAACCTCCAGACCGATGTCGGTGAGAATGGTCGCTACCTGCTCGGCAGAAATATCGCCTAAATCAATATACTTTTTTAACCAATTAAAAGATAGTTCCATAATATAGTTTGATTTTATTTCTTTTTATTTTCCAACTAATTTACAAAGGTACAATATTAAAACGCAATATTCAAAAATTCAGTCGCGAAATAATCAATTTTCTTTCAGAAAATCGGATATATATGCAGCGCGGCCAATATCGTGTGGGTGGAAGGGATAATTTTCATCGCGGAAGAATTTATTACACCGAAAATAACTCATTTGGATGAATTAATCGTATCTTTGCGGCAGAAATAGATTCTTTTGAGATGAACACGATTACAAAATATGCCCGTCTGGTGAAGTTTTCACACACAATCTTCGCTATGCCTTTTGCGCTGATTTCATTCTGCAACGCGATACTGCAATCAACAGAAAACCAAACAAATAGCAATCCTTATTGGTGGCTTACGCTGCTCTTTCAGGTGGTGCTATGCATGGTCTTTGCTCGCAATGTGGCGATGGGCTTCAACCGCTGGGCTGACCGCAAGATTGACGCCCGCAACCCTCGCACCGCTACACGCGAAATTCCCTCGGGAGCAATCTCGCCCCGCGCGGCATTGTGGTTCGTGGCAATCAACGCCGTTTTGTTCATCATCACCGCCGCCACAATCAACTCACTCACAGCGATTTTGTCGCCCGTGGCGTTGCTTGTCGTGATGGCGTACAGTTACTGCAAACGATTCACCTCGCTGGCGCATCTTGTGCTTGGTCTTTCGCTCGGCATCGCACCCGTAGGAGCGCACATTGCCGTTACGGGAGAGTTCGCGCTTGCGCCTTGTGTTCTGGCGTTGCTTGTGATGACCTGGTGCGGTAGTTTCGACATTATTTACGCCCTGCAAGATAGGGAGTTTGACCAGCAGGAGGGACTCCACTCCATCCCATCGAAGTTCTCGGTACGCACCTCGCTCTACATCAGTATTGCGCTGCATATCGTGACAATCGCGGCGCTTGTGTGGTTTGTTCTTCTGATGCCACGAAGCATCTGGATTACCATCGGTGCGGCAATCTTTACGGCAATCATCATCGCCGAGCATTGCCTCGTGACACCTACCCGCCAGCGCAATATCGGCATCGCATTTGGTACGCTTAACGGCTTGGCGAGCACTACCCTCGCGGTGTTTGTGATTATCGGCTTACTCACAGCGTAACTATGTGGCTTTCACTCGCTTTCCTCTCTGCCACGCTGCTTGGATTTTATGATGTAGCGAAGAAGCAGGCGCTGCGCGACAACGCTGTACCCGTAGTGTTGTTGATGACCACAATCATCTCGACATTACTCTTTTCGCCCATACTTTTAAGTGCCGAACTGGGCTGGGGATGGTTTGACGGGAGTATCTTTTGCTTCGAGCCTCAAGGGTGGCAATCACACCTGAAAATCATCATCAAATCGGCCATCGTACTCTCATCGTGGGTCTTTGGCTACATCGGCATAAAACACCTTCCGCTCACCATCGTTGGACCTATCAATGCGACACGCCCGGTGCTCGTCTTGCTGGGTGCATTTATTATCTTCGGCGAGCGCCTCAACCTGCTGCAATGGGCGGGTGTGGCGATGGCGCTGATGTCGATATTTTTGTTGAGCCGAGCGGGCAAAAAAGAGGGCATTGACTTTGTTCGCAACCGCTGGATTTTATGCGTTGCGGCGGCAGCAATTTTGGGCGCTGCGAGTGGTCTTTATGACCGCCATATAATGAAGGAGTTGGAGCCACTTTTTGTGCAGAGTTGGTATAATCTCTACCAGGCTGCGATGATGGCTATAACGGTAGTAATCATAGCGTTATGCAACGGCAAGGAGGCGCTTCGCTGGCGCTGGTCGTGGGCCATCCCGATGATTTCCATCCTGCTCTCGGCGGCTGATTTGGCATACTTCATTGCGCTCTCCGACGGCGAGGCTCTTATCTCCGTTGTATCGATGATTCGACGCGGCTCGGTGGTGGTTTCGTTCGCTTGCGGAGCGATGCTTCTGCGCGAGAAAAATCTGCGTGCCAAGGCGCTCGATTTGGTATTCATCCTGATTGGTATGCTGCTCCTCTGGTTGGGCAGCAGAGGTTAATTTTACCTCTATTTATAAGGAAATCGCCTCTGCGCTATTAATTTCCAATTAAAATTCTTATATTTGCACGATTTATATTATGTGCAATGAAAAACATTCGTAACTTTTGTATTATAGCCCATATCGACCACGGTAAATCTACCCTTGCCGACCGTCTTTTGGAGTTCACCAACACATTGAACCAGCGAGAGATGCAGTCGCAGGTGTTGGACGATATGGACCTTGAGCGTGAAAAGGGAATCACCATCAAGAGCCACGCCATCCAGATGGAGTATGTGGCCCGAAATGGAGAGAAATATATCCTCAATCTGATTGACACCCCAGGACATGTCGATTTTTCGTATGAGGTGAGCCGTGCCATCGCATCTTGCGAGGGTGCTCTGCTGGTAGTGGATGCCACACAGGGTATTCAGGCGCAGACAATCTCAAACCTCTACCTCGCTATCGGCAACGACCTGGAGATTATCCCAGTGCTGAACAAGATTGATGTTGAGTCGGCAATGGTGGATGAGGTGAAGGATCAGGTTATCGACCTTATCGGCTGCAAGGAGGAGGACATCCTCTTGGCTTCGGGTAAGACGGGTCAGGGTGTGGATGATGTGCTGGAGGCAATCATCGAGCGCATCCCAGCACCAAAGGGCGACGACAACGCTCCTTTGCAGGCGTTGATTTTCGACTCGGTGTTCAACCCATTCCGTGGTATTATCGCATACTTCCGTGTCTTTAACGGCACACTCCGCAAGGGCGACCATGTAAAGTTCTTCAACACGGGCAACGACTACGACGCCGACGAGGTGGGCGTATTGAAACTCAAGATGAGCCCTCGTCAGGAGATTGGCGCAGGCGATGTGGGTTACATCTGCTCGGGTATCAAGAATTCGAAGGATGTGAAGGTGGGTGATACCATCACCACAATGGCAAACCCTTGTACGGAGGCTATCGCGGGCTTCGAGGATGTGAAGCCAATGGTCTTTGCGGGTGTTTATCCAGTGGAGGCCGACCAGTATGAGGATTTGCGTGCTTCGCTTGAGAAGTTGCAGCTCAACGACGCCTCGCTCACATTCGAGCCAGAGAGTTCGCTGGCGCTCGGCTTCGGTTTCCGTTGCGGTTTCCTGGGCTTGCTCCATATGGAGATTATTCAGGAGCGTCTGTACCGCGAGTTCGATATGGATGTCATCACTACCGTACCGAATGTATCGTACCGCATCACAACAACATCGGGTGATGTGCTGGAGGTACACAACCCATCGGGCTTGCCAGAGGTGACAAAGATTTCATCTATCGAGGAGCCCTACATCAATGCACAGATTATCACCAAGGCCGACTTCCTGGGTGCAGTCATCAAACTCTGCATCGACAAGCGCGGCGTGCTGAAGAATCAGAACTTTATCACGCAGGACCGCGTGGAGGTGAATTTCGATATGCCACTCTCGGAGATTGTCTTTGACTTCTACGATAAACTCAAGAGTATCTCAAAGGGCTACGCATCATTCGACTACCACCGCACGGGCTACCAGCCTTCGAAGTTGGCGAAACTCGACATCCTGCTCAACGGCGAGCCAGTGGATGCCCTTTCATCGCTTATCTACGCCGACCACGCCTACGACTTTGGTCGCAAGATGTGCGAAAAGTTGAAGGAACTTATCCCACGCCAGCAGTTCGACATCGCCATCCAGGCGGCTATCGGTGCGAAGATTATCGCCCGCGAGACCGTGAAGGCGGTGCGTAAGGATGTGACCGCGAAGTGTTATGGTGGTGATATTTCGCGTAAGCGTAAGTTGCTCGAGAAGCAGAAGGCGGGTAAGAAGCGTATGCGTCAGGTGGGTAATGTTCAGGTGCCACAGTCAGCGTTCCTCGCCGTACTTAAGATGGATTAAACGAACTAAACAAACTATATGAAAAAAACTATTATCGACCTTTTTGAGTCATCGGTTGCCCAGTATGGCGACAAGGACTTTTTGTTGGAGAAGCACGACGGCGTGTTCCAGCCAACGAGCTACAAGCAGACACGCGAGTTAGCCCTGAAGGTGGGTGCTGGTTTGGCAGCGCTGGGCGTTAAGCCAAAGCAGACTGTTTCAATCCTTGCCGAGGGTTGCAACAACTGGATTATCTCGGAGCTTGGTCTGTTGTATGCTGGCGCTATCAGCGTACCCCTCTCGATTAAGTTGGAGGAGGCTAACGACCTGTTGTTCCGCCTGCGTCACGCCGATGTAGAGACTATCTTCGTATCGCGCAACCAGTTGCCAAAGATTCGCAGCATCCGTGAGCAGTTGCCACTCGTCAAGAATGTGATTATCTTCAGCGACGCCGAGGCAAAGGCGGAGGATGGCGAGATGATGCTCGCTGACCTGATGGTAAAGGGCGAGGAGTACCTCGCAGAGAACAAGGAGGAGTTCTTGAAGGTCGGTCAGGCTATACAAAATGACGACTACGCCACTATCACCTACACATCGGGCACAACAGCCGACCCAAAGGGCGTAATCCTCACTCACCGCAACTACACAGCAAATGTTGAGCAGGCGCTTACCCGTATCTCTATCCCATCGGAGTATCGTATGTTCATCATCCTCCCACTCGACCACTGCTTCGCCCATGTGGCAGGCTTCTACATTATGGTGGCTTGTGGTGCATCGGTTGCAACGACACAGGTTGGTCGCACACCAATGGAGACATTGAAGAATGTGCCTATCAATATCAAGGAGGTGAAGCCTCATGTATTGCTCTCGGTGCCTGCCCTTGCAAAGAACTTCCGCAAGAGCATCGAGTCATCAATCAAGAAGCAGGGTCCAAAGGTTGAGAAACTCTTTAACTTCGCCTTGAAGGTGGCTTACGAGTATAACCAGGACGGCTACTCAAAGGGCAAGGGATGGCGTTTCATCCTGAAGCCACTCGTTGCGTTGTTCGACAAGATTCTCTTCGAAAAGGTGCGCGCGGGCTTTGGTGGCAACATCAAGTTCTTCGTGGGTGGAGGTGCATTGCTCGACTCGGAGTTGCAGCGCTTCTTCTACGCTGTGGGTATGCCTATGTTGCAGGGCTATGGTCTTTCGGAGGCTACACCTATCATCTCGGCTAACTCATTGGGCGAGAAGCGTCACCGCTTCGGCTCATCGGGTATGGTTATCCAGCCTTTGGAGATTAAGATTCTCGACGACGAGGGCAACGAGATGCCTTGTGGCGTGAAGGGTGAGATTGTCATCAAGGGTGAGAATGTGATGGCTGGTTACTGGAAGAACCCATCAGCAACGGCAGAGACCGTGAAGGATGGCTGGCTCTACACTGGCGATATGGGTTATATGGCGGAGGATGGTTTCCTCTATGTGTTGGGTCGTTTCAAGAGCCTTTTGATTGCTGCCGACGGCGAGAAGTACAGCCCAGAGGGTATGGAGGAGGCTATCGTGGATAAGTCAAAACTCATCGACCAGATTATCATCTACAACAACCAGAGCCCATTCACATCGGCTATCGTAGTGCCTAACCGCGAGGCGGTACGCGCGATGCTGGCGGGTAAGGATGACGATGCATCGTTGGCTGTGGTGGCACAGGCTATCTCGGCAGAGATTGACAAGTACCGCACAGGTGGCGAGTATGCTGACGAGTTCCCAGACCGCTGGTTGCCAGGTGCTGTGGCTATCGTTGGCGAGGCGTTCACAGAGCAGAACGGCTTGGTAAATAGCACAATGAAGGTTGTTCGTGGCAAGGTGGAGGAGCGTTACGCCGACCGCTTGGAGTATGTTTACACCCCAGAGGGTAAGAAGGCCGCAAACCCAAAGAACCTCGAGGCTATCAAGCAGATTGCAAAGTAGAAATACTTTTACTCATAGAAGAAATAGTCCAATGCTACATTGGGCTATTTTTTTGTTTTATTGTAAATAAAAATTACTATATTTGTATAGTCTTGCGGTAATAGCTCAGTTGGTAGAGCATCGGCTTCCCAAGCCGAGGGTCGCGGGTTCGAGTCCCGTTTACCGCTCATAAGGCAAATAGACATTAGAGTTGAAAGGGGCTCAACGCGCGACCCTCTCCACCCCTTTCAGGGGTTGGGGGTGTAAATAAAAGTTCGCAAATCACTCGTGCGTGCACGAGTTTCGAGTCCCGTTTACCGCTCATAAGGCAAATAGACATTAGAGTTGAAAGGGGCTCAACGCGCGACCCTCTCCGCCCCTTTCAGGGGTTGGGGGTGTAAATAAAAGGTCGCAAATCACTCGTGCGTGCACGAGTTTCGAGTCCCGTTTACCGCTCTAAATTGAAGAAAACCGCTGCCCCACCCGAAAACAACCGCAAAAAGTTGTTTTAACCTAAAACTATAATAAAAATGCTTATGAGAAAGATGTTATTTTTAATGCTGACGCTATCGGTGATGGCATCGGCACAGATGACTATGGCGGCAGAGGGCAATGCCTCGGCAGCAGCGGTAGAACAAAAAGCAGCAAAGCAAAAGAGTCCAAAGTATTGGAAGAAGATGGCAGAGGGGATGTCGCAGGCCCTTGTAGAACACTTCTGGGGCGCAAACTTCTACGGCTTTGAGAATCGTTACTACTTCAACTACGGCAGTAACCTCGCAAACCTCACCACAAACCACTACTGGCCACAGGCGCACGCGATGGATGTCATCGTGGATGCCTATATGCGTTCGGGCAAGAAGGAGTACCTCGACCTCTATCCGCTATGGTGGGAGGGCGCACCAAAGTTCAACTTCTCGGGTCGCAGAGAGGACCGCTGGTGGAATGTCTTTGTGGATGATATGGAGTGGATTGTGCTGGCACAGATTCGTATGTGGGAGAGCACGGGCGATGTGACCTACATCAAGAAGGCTCGCCAGATGTACGACCAGTGGATTTGGACAACCTGGGGTCCAGAGGATGAGGCGCCCTGGTATGGCGGTATCACCTGGAAGACCGATGTATCGAAGTCAAAGAATGCCTGCTCGAATGGCCCAGCAGCACTCATCGCTGCCCGACTCTACAACTTCTACGACAAGGCTGGTCTTGAGGGCGGCAAGGCAAAGGAGGAGTATCTCAATGAGGCAAAGAAGATATATCACTGGATGCGTAAGGTGCTCTTCGACCAGAGAAGAGGCGCTGTGGCAGACAACATCAACGGACGCGGCGAGGTAAACCGCCGATGGATTTTCACCTACAATCAGGGTACATTCCTCGGGGCGGCACACGAACTCTACAAGATTACGGGCGACAAGCAGTACCTTGACGACGCTGTGCTGGCGGCAAACTATGTCATCGAGCGAATGAGCAACAACAAGGGCGTGCTGGAGGATGCGGCGGGTGGCGACGGAGGTCTGTTCCACGGCATATTCTTCCGCTACTTCGTGAAACTCATCAACGACGAGACCTTGGACAAAGCAACACGCACCAAGTTCCACAACTACCTCACACATCTCGCTACCACAATGGCAGAGAACGGCATCAACCCTGACACCTATCTCTACGGCGGCAAGTGGTGGGAGGCACCAAAGAGCATCACAAATGTGCCACTGACATCGCACCTCTCGGGATGTATGCTGATGGAGGCGATGTGCGTGCTGAAGCCTTTGAAGTAAACAACATTATTAGATATGAAAACATCACACTACCCAAAAATCTGCATTGCCCTTTGTGCCGCAATGCTATGCGCTACCACGCTACTCGCACAACAGCGAGTGCCACAGGAGGAGATGGAGCGAGTATATAACGAGATTCACGCGCCATATAAGTATGGCCTGGTGGTGACTGCCCCCACAGCAGAGCAGATGACCGACAGCCCCAGCGTCTTTCGCAAGGGCAAGAATTGGTATATGTACTACATCATCTTCGACGGCAGAGGCTACGAGACCTGGGTGGCAAAGAGTGGCGACCTGCTTCACTGGGAGACGCTGGGTAAGGTGATGAGTTTCTCGGCGCCCAAGGATTGGGATACAAACCAGAAGGCGGGCTACCTCTCGCTGGTGGATACCAAGTGGGGCGGCAGTTATAAGTTGGGACGCTACAAAGGTCGCTCGTGGATGAGCTATCTGGGTGGCGACACGCGCGGATATGAGGAGGGCAGACTGGCGGCGGGCATCGCCTACACCGACAACTCCCCCACCGAGGCTCACGAGTGGCAGCGACTGGAGGAGCCTGTGCTTGCGCCCATTGACAAGGATGCCAACTGGTGGGATAACCAGAAGATTTACAAGAGCACCGTAATCAAGGACAAGAAGCGCCAGACGGGTCACGACTTTGTGATGTACTACAACGCCAAGGGCAACGCCGAGCGCATCGGTATGGCCGTTAGCGACGATATGGAGAGTTGGCAACGCCTGGGCACAGAGCCTGTGATTGACCACCATAAGGGTATCTCGGGCGACGCCTACCTGCAAAGGATGGGTAAGTTGTGGGTGATGTGGTACTTCGGCTTTGGCTGGGACAAGGAGTCCTCGGGTAAGGCGTGGGATACATTCGCCTGCTCGTATGACCTTGTGAACTGGACCGACTGGGAGGGCAAGCCGCTCATCGAGCCAAGCGAGGAGTTTGACGCGCAATACGCCCACAAGCCCTGCGTGGTGAAGCACAAGGGCGTGGTCTATCACTTCTACTGCGCCGTGAGCAAACGAGGCGAGCGAGGCATCGCGGTAGCCACTTCGAAGGATATGGGCAAGAGTTCGCTCGAGTTCCCAAAGCGAAAGTAAAGAAAAAGGTTGTCACCCGAATGGATGGCAACCTTTACTTTTTTTATTCTATTGTTATCTCTCCGCGTGACGGCTCAAATGGTTTTAGCGAGCCATCCTCCTCAAACGGGATAGGGTCGATGCACAACTTGCCGTGGGCATCACCGCCCGACTCGTTGCGGTAGGAGAACCACTCCTTGCCGTCGGGGCCAGTGAATACCGAGATATGACCTCCGAGGAAGATTTGGGGTTGCTTGACATAGGGTCCCCAGATGTTATCCGCCATCGCCACGCCTACCCAATAGCCTTCGGCAAGACCACTATCATCGCCCTCGGGGCGCTGCTCCCTCTTATATGGCGAACCCGAGAACAAGACATACTTATCGCCTCGGCGAATCATCCACGGCGCCTCCATATAGTCTGGGCTGAATTTCATTCCAATGTCGGCGTTATCTCGATTAACAACCTTTATTCTCTCGCCCTCAAGGAAAATATTTCCATTCTCGATGTCCGCAAGATTAGCCTTCTGCACAAAGGTGTCGCCGAAAGGCATCACCGAGTAGAACTGACCATCGTCATCGGCAAAGAGGTGGGTATCGCATCCCGAGCCAGGCAACCAGGTGATATTCTCATAAGGTCCTGTCGGTTTGTCAGCCACACCCACAAAGCCTACATAACCCATCTCGCCACGCACATTATACTCATCCTTGAGCCAGTTATCGGCGTAGAAGATGATGTAATACTTGCCGTTCATCTTGCGTAACTCGGGCGCCCAGAAGCGGTGCTTGTAGGGGCAATCCTCGGGCAGTTCGCTCGACTTCACAATCCAGTTCTCGAACTTCCACTCCTTCAAATCCTTCGACGAGTAGAGGCGGATGCCAGGTGAGGAGTTCATATCGGGCTTCGACTCATCGCGACTTGTATGGTGGGTGAATGGGAAGTGGGTGAAGACCAGATAATAGGTATCTCCATCACGCATAATACAAGGGTCACGCAACTCGGTCAGCACTCGCTCACGCTCCCCATCGAAGTAGGGATAGGAGAAGGGCAACGGGTTTTGATAGGTGAAAGGCAGTTGCTTGCTGCCACGCTCTTTATTGCCTGCACATCCACTCGCGGTGAGCGCAAGCGCGCAAAGAGCAACGCTCACAAAAAGTCTCATCTTTCTCATCCTCACAAAAGTTTTATTTACTTGATAAACAACAACTCACGGTACTTTGGCAGTGGCCACAACTGGTCGTCGATAACCTCCTCCAGACGGTCGATATGGGTACGAATCTCGTCGAAGAAAATCTCAACGGTGTCGTGGTAGAGGATTGCGCGCTGGCGCTGGTTCTCCACGCGGTTAGCCACCTTGCGCGCCTCAATCATATCGTGTACCAGAGTCTGCAACTTGGCTGTGTGCGACTGAATATCCTTGATGAGTTCGAGGTCGGAGTCGAAACTGATGCCCAACTCCTTCATCTTGTAAGCCTTGTCGAGCAACATAGCCTCATACTTTGACGCCACAGGGATGATATTATTCATCGTGATGTCGCCCAGCACACGCGCCTCAATCTGTATCTTCTTGGTGTAGGTCTCCCACTTAACCTCGGTGCGGGCCTCCAACTCCACCTTATTATATACGCCCATATCGCCGAACATCTTGATGCTAGCCTCGTCCAGATAGCGGTCGAAGAGCAGCGGAGCAGATGTCTCGCAGTCAAGACCACGGCGTGCAGCCTCCTGCTTCCACTCGTCAGAGTAGCCATTGCCGTCGAAGTGGATAACCTTACACTCCTTGATAAGGCGCTTCAATGTCTCATAAATCGCGCGCTCCTTCTTTACGCCCTTCTCAATCTTGGCATCCACCTCCTGCTTAAAGAGCGTGAGTTGCTCGGCAGCAGCAGAGCAGAGGGTAATCATCGCCTCGGCGCAGTTGTCCGACGAGCCCACAGCACGGAACTCGAAGCGGTTACCCGTAAAGGCAAATGGCGAGGTACGGTTGCGGTCGGTGTTGTCAAGCAGGATGGATGGAATCTGCGAAACGCCACTCATCTTCAACACACTCTTGGCATCAAAGCGCAGAGCATCGTCGCCCTCGCTACGCTCAAGACGCTCCAGCACAGATGAAATCTGCGAGCCGAGGAACGCCGAGATAATTGCCGGTGGCGCCTCGTTAGCACCCAGGCGGTGAGAGTTCGTAGCGCTCATAATAGACGCCTTCAACAAGCCGTTGTGCTTATATACCGCTGCAATCACATTCACCAGGAAGGTGATAAACTGCAAGTTCTCGGATGGGGTCTTGCCTGGACCAAAGAGGTTTACGCCCGTGTCTGTACCGAGCGACCAGTTGTTATGCTTACCCGAGCCGTTGATACCCTTGAAAGGCTTCTCGTGCAGCAACACACGGAAGTTATGGCGGCGGGCAATCTTATCCATAATGGTCATCAGAAGCTGGTTGTGGTCGTTGGCGAGGTTAGCCTCCTCATATACGGGAGCAAGCTCAAACTGGTTTGGTGCAACCTCGTTGTGGCGGGTCTTGACTGGGATACCCAGCTTCAGGCACTCGCACTCCAACTCCTTCATAAAGTTAATCACACGCGCAGGGATAGCACCGAAGTAGTGATCCTCCAACTGCTGGTTCTTTGCCGACTCGTGACCGTGGAGGGTACGACCCGTAAGCACCAAGTCGGGACAAACTGCCCAAAGACTCTCATCCACCAGGAAATACTCCTGCTCCCAGCCAAGGTAGGTGTGTACACAATTCACACTCTTGTCGAAGTAGTGACACACTGCCGTAGCAGCCTTATCCACCGCCGAGATAGAGCGCAGGAGGGGCACTTTATAGTCCAGAGCCTCACCCGTATAGGCGATGAAAACAGTTGGAATACAGAGTGTTGTATCTACGATAAAGGCTGGAGATGTAGGGTCCCACGCCGAATAACCGCGAGCCTCGAATGTGTTACGAATACCGCCATTGGGGAACGACGAGGCGTCAGGCTCCTGCTGCGCCAAGACCTTGCCCGAGAATGACTCGATGACGAGTCCCTTGCCGTCGGGCTCCGAGAATGAATCGTGCTTCTCGGCAGTACCGCCCGTCAGCGGCTGAAACCAGTGGGTGTAGTGGTCAGCACCGTTGTCGAGTGCCCATTGACGCATACCCGCAGCAACGCTATCCGCCAACTCCAGTGACAACGGAGTGCCGTTATCCATCGTGTTGAGCAGAGCCTCGTAGGTTGGCTTGTCCAAATACTTACGCATCACTGCGCGACCAAAGACCTTCTCGCCGAAATAGTCCGATGGGCGTGCCGATGGCGCCTTCACTTCAACTGCGCGATGGTTGAGTGCTGCCTCCACCATCTTGAATCGTAACAACATAAAATATAAATTTTGTAAATTCTTGATTTTCCTGTTTTCTGCAAAAACTATTGCACGACACAAAAATAGCAATTTTTCGATAAATCTCGCTTTTCGCACCCACTTTTCAGCAAATCGACACCAAAATTTTCAGCAAATGCAGAATTTTTACTCCATTTTTCACAAAAACCACCGAATTTTTCAGCATTTTCGGCAAAATCAAGAAAAACCACCACACACGACATTATTTCTCTTTGGGAATAGATTTACACCATATCACACCATCCAACAACCCTCACCCGCATACTCTGCCCCACCCCACAAAAACCCCTTGCGGGAAAAAGAGTGCTTCGGGCGGTGACTTTCTCAGCAAAGCGTATTGCATAATGACAAAAAAACATTATCTTTGCGTGAATTACGATATATCGTAAGCCCTAAAACGCAAACAAACATTTATACAACACATACAATTAAATTTAATTCCAACAATTATGGCTAATACCGAAAAAGCAAAGTTGTTCGCCGAATTCCCACCAGTAAGCACAGAGCAGTGGGAAGCGGTCATCACAACAGACCTTAAAGGTGCAGACTACGAGCGTAAACTCGTATGGAGAACAGCCGAGGGATTCAATGTGCGCCCATACTACCGCGCTGAGAATCTTGAAGGCGTAGATTTCTTGGGCACAGAGGCTGGCGAGTTCCCTTATGTTCGCGGCACTCACAACTCTAACGACTGGGCTATCCACCAGACCGTAAATGTAAAGTGCGCCAAGGCAGCTAACGAGGAGGCTTTGAAGCTCCTCAATTCAGGCGTAAACTCACTTGGTTTCTGCTTCTGCGAGACTGAGGTTACTGCCGAGACTATCGATACTCTCCTGGAGGGTATCTGCATCCCAGCCGTAGAGCTCACATTCTGCGGTAAGAACTTCGTACCTACTGCCGACCTCATTATGGCAAAGGTTGAGGCTTTGGGCTTGGCAAAGGATGAGGTTAAGATGAACTTCATCTTCGACCCTATCGTGAAGGATCTCTCAACAAAGGGTATCTACTGCTGTGGCGACACAGAGGGTACTGCTTGCTATGAGGCTGTCACAGCATTCATCAAGAAGACTGCAGAGTACAAGTACATCCGCGTAGTGAATGTATCGGGTGCTACTTTCAGCAACGCTGGTTCTACTATCGTTGAGGAGTTGGCATTCTCATTGGCAGCTGGTCACGACTACTTGGTGAAGCTCACTGAGGCTGGTCTTCCAATCGACCTCGTGGCTCGCAAGATTCGTTTCACTTTCGCTGTTACATCTAACTACTTTATGGAGATCGCGAAGTTCCGTGCAGCTCGTATGTTGTGGGCTAACATCGTGAAGGGCTACAACCCTGAGAAGGAGTGCTCTTGCAAGATGTTCGCACACGCAGTTACATCTTCTTGGAACCAGACTGCTTATGACCCATATGTAAATATGTTGCGTGGCACAACTGAGGCTATGTCGGCTACATTGGCTGGCGTACACTCATTGGAGGTGTTGCCATTCGACTACGCTTTCGAGCAGCCAACAGAGTTCTCACAGCGCATCGCTCGCAATGTTGAGCTCTTGCTCAAGCACGAGTCACACTTCGATCAAGTGGTTGACCCAGCTGGTGGTTCTTACTACATCGAGACTCTCACAAAGAACATCGCCGAGCAGGCTTGGAAGCTCTTCCTCGAGGTTGAGGACAAGGGTGGTTATGTTGAGGCTTACAAGGCTGGCTTCATCGTTGACCGCGTGAAGGCATCGGCTGCAGCGAAGGATAAGAACATCGCTACTCGCCGCCAGATTTTGCTCGGCGCAAACCAGTATCCTAACTTCACTGAGGTTGCTGACGCAGCCGTTTCTGCTGAGACAGTTACTCGCGCAGAGGCTGAGGGCAATGTACTCACTCCATACCGTGGTGCTATGGCATTCGAGGCAATGCGTTTGGGCGTTGACCGCAGCGGCAAGGAGCCAAAGGCATTTATGCTCACTTGCGGTAGCTTGGCAATGGCTCGTGCTCGTGCACAGTTCTCTTGCAACTTCTTCGCTTGCGCTGGTATCCGCGTTCAGGACAACACATTCTTCCACTCAGTTGAGGAGGGTGTTGCAGCAGCGTTGGAGGCACAGGCTGACATCGTAGTTGTTTGTGCATCGGATGACGATTACGCAGAGGTAGCTCCTAAGGTTAAGGAGTTGCTCGGCGGCAAGGCTATCCTGGTTGTAGCAGGTGCTCCTGCTTGCACTCCAGAGCTTGAGGCACAGGGCATCAACAATTTCATCAATGTTAAGAGCAATGTACTCGAGACTCTTAAGTTCTATCTTAAGGAGTTGGGTATCTAAAAAGCAGAGCTATTATGAGAGCAAAATTTGAAAATTTATCATACGAAGGCGGCAAGGCACAGTGCTGCGCTGCTAAGGCCGAGGAGCAGCCTTGGCTTACTGCCGAGCAGATACCCGTTAAATCGGACTACACGGCAAAAGATTTGGAGAACTTGGAGCATTTGAACTATGCAGCAGGTATCGCTCCTTACCTTCGTGGCCCTTACTCTACGATGTATGTTATGCGTCCTTGGACTATTCGCCAGTATGCAGGTTTCTCTACTGCCGAGGAGTCTAACGCATTCTACCGTCGTAACTTGGCTGCAGGTCAGAAGGGTCTTTCTGTAGCATTCGACTTGGCTACACACCGTGGTTACGATGCTGACCACCCCCGCGTAGTGGGTGACGTTGGTAAGGCCGGTGTATCTATCTGCTCAGTAGAGGATATGAAGGTATTGTTCAACGGTATTCCATTGGACAAGATGTCAGTTTCAATGACTATGAACGGTGCGGTACTTCCAGTATTGGCATTCTACA
>JAFZFR010000046.1 GCA_017555805.1 Alistipes sp.
CACAAGAGGCTGTCCAATGGGCAGCCTCTTTATTTTTATAATGTTCTTCCTGGGTATTTTTCCAATGCCTTTCCTAATACGAAAAGAGCCCTTCGCAGGTCTTCCTTGTTGAGAACATAGGCGATACGCACCTCGTTACGGCCCTTGTTGGGGTCGGTGTAGAAGCCCGATGCGGGGGCAAGCATAACGGTCTCGCCCTCATACTCAAACTCCTCCAAGCACCACGCGCAGAACTTGTCGCAGTCATCAATCGGCAGGCGCGCAACGGTGTAGAACGCACCCATAGGGATTGGCGAATAGACGCCTGGAATCTTATTAAGACCATCCACCAGACAGTTGCGACGCTCGATATACTCCTCGTAGGTGTGAATCATATAGGCACGCGATGCATCCATCGACGCCTCGGCAACAATCTGACCAATAAGCGGCGGGCTCAAACGCGCCTGACAGAACTTCATCACCGCATTACGCAGGGTGTGGTTCTTCGTGATAAGCGCACCGATGCGGATGCCGCACTCCGAGTAACGCTTCGACACCGAGTCAATCAGCACAACATTCTGCTCAATACCCTCCAAGTGACACGCCGAGATGTAGGGCGAACCCGTATAGATATACTCGCGATATACCTCGTCGGAGAAGAGGAACAGGTCGTACTTCTTCACCAGGTCGCGGATGCGGTTCATCTCCTTGCGGGTGTAGAGATAGCCCGTAGGGTTGTTGGGGTTGCAGATGAGAATACCGCGTGTACGCTCGTTGATAAGTTCCTCAAACTGCTCGACCTTTGGCAACGCAAAGCCCTCCTCGATAGAGGTCGAAACGGTGCGGATGGTCGCACCCGCCGAGATTGCGAATGCCATATAGTTGGCGTAGGCGGGCTCGGGGATGATAATCTCATCGCCTGGGTTCAGGCACGACATAAAGGCGAAAAGCACCGCCTCGGAGCCACCCGTAGTGATGATGATATCCTCTGGAGAGAGTTTGATTTGATACTGGTCATAGTAAGCGACCAACTTCTCGCGCAGTGACAGAAAACCGTCGCTGGGGCTATACTCCAGCAGTTTGCGGTCAATCTTCTTGAGCGCATCGAGTCCCTCCTGCGGTGTGGGCAGGTCGGGCTGACCGATATTCAGATGATATATCTTGACTCCTCGCTGACGCGCCGCGTCGGCCATAGGAACAAGTTTGCGTATAGGAGAAGCGGGCATCTTGACTGCCCGCTCTGAAATGTTTGGCATAATAAAACTTTTTTAACTGTTGGTTGCCTCCGCTTGGGAATGCCACCGCACCGCCCTTTGGTTATGCGTCGGTCTGCTTCTTTGGCAACTCCTTAACAAATGACTTGAGGCGCTCTGACTCAAAAATCTCGCCAGCCACTGGCAACAAGAGCACACAGCCCATACCTGCAACAACGCCCAGGAATGTGAACGCCGCCAGAATCATCGCGCGCTTTGGCTCGCTCTTCTTGTAGGGCACGGTCACGGGCTTGATGATTGTAAGGATTGGAGTGGTCTCCTTCACCTTAATCTTCGCCTGCTCGAGTTGCATCGCGAGTTCGCCATAGACATTCATCGCCAACTGATACTCCGCCTCCAGGCGCTCCTGCTCGATGCGAGCCTGATTCTTGATGGTGTTGTGGTTGGCATCGCGGTAACGGGCGCGACGGGCCTGAATATCCTCAAACTCCGCCTTCACCTCGTCGTAGCGGCTCTGCACGAAATTGAGGTTCGACTGCACCTTCTCAACCTTGAAAACGGTGATATACTCCTGCAACAAATCGACAGTAGCCTGCGCGAGTTGCGCCGCCGCCATCGCCTCGGGCATTCGTGTCGAGATGGTCACATAACCCTTCTTGTCGTCGAGAGTGATTGCCACAGCCTCCTTCAGGATATTCAACGCCTTATACTCATCCTTGGTGATAGTCTCAATCTTGTTGCCCTCGCCCATTGCGCTGTAATCGGGTGCTGGCTGCTCGCCACGGATAGCGCCCAGAATCACGCCAGGCAGACCGATTGTGTACTTCATCACATAGTCGATGACGGTTGGTTTATTAAACTCCTCGCTTGTGTAGTACTCGAAGAAACTCACTGGGCGGTCAGCATCACTGAACTTTATCTGGGTCTGCATCAACTCCTTGCGAAACTTGGTGCTTGCCATAATATTCTCATAGACATAGGGCGAGAGGGTCTTGCCACTCTGATCCTGCGAGAGGTCTATACCCGCCAGTTTCGCCAGCGACGACACCTTTGAACTACCACTGTCGTTTGAGGTCTGTGGCACCACATCGCACGATGCAGTGAAGACCTTTGGGCTCACCAGAGCCACCACCACGCCAAGCACCATAAAGATGATTGTAGTCTTGATAATCAGACCGCGGTTGTGCCAAATCTTCTTAATGAGTTCGATGATATCAATCTCCTGCTCGTCGGCAGGCATAGTATTCTGAATCTGATCCATAACTTTCGCTATTATTATTTAGCCATATTCAACGCCGCGATGATTACCGCCGCAGTAGATGCAGTGCTTGAGATAGTCTGTGCAATGTCACCCCAATCGAAACTGCGATCCTTGTAAGGCTTCGATGGCACGATGATGATTGAGCCTGGGAGCACCTCGGCACGCATACCCGACTCCACTGTTCCGTTCATATGGATTACGAATGAGCGCTTCTTGCGGGCGGTGTTGTCGAAGCCACCAGCGTTCTTCACATAATACTTCACATTCTTGCCATCCTTGTAGGTGATGGTGTTAGGATAGAGCACCGCACCCATCACGCGGGTTGTGCCGTTGTACTGTGGGATGAAGATTACATCATCATCACGCAACACGATGTCGGCATCCGAGCCTGGGTTGTTCATCGCCTCATCCAAGCGGATACCCACTGGATATACATTCTGCAAGGAGATACCCTCCAGAGTCATTGTCTCGTCACGCTGCGAACGACGCGCCTGGTCGAGCACCATCTGGTTCAGGGCGCGTGCCTGCATCATTTCCTCGTCGGTCATACGACGCAACAGGTAAGCACCCTCAAGGTATGCACCTGGGGTCACGCCACCAGCCGCCTGGATAACCTCCGAGAGGCGCATATTGCGATGAGTGAGTGGGTAGTTACCCTCAAACGCCACCTCACCACGCACAGCGACTGTGCTCTGTGTCACATAGACTGGCGAACGGCGAACATACACCTGGTCGAATGGCTGGAGCACGAACTCCTTGTCGCCACCCACAACCAAGCCGTCCTTGAGGTCAATTGTGAAAATCTCGAAGAGCTGGTCGCTCACCTGCAAACTCTTTGGGTCCTTCATACGGCGTGTAACGGTCACATTTGCCGTAGAAGCCGACTCCAGCAGACCATTTGCCGAAACAACCAAATCCTCAACGGTCATACCCTCGGCATAAGGATATGTATCTGGGCTCTTCACCGCACCGAAGATAGTCACATTGTACTCCTCCTGCATCTGCGTAACTGAAGATATTACCAGCATATCGTTTGGTCGCAACTCGATATCAGCCGCTGCGCCCGACATCAACGCCGCCAAATCAACCGACTGCACCTCCATAGTCCAGTCTGGTTTCTCGCGGTAGAGCATCGCACGAGCCATAAAGGCATCCTCGCGCAGGCCGTCGGCACGCTCGATGAGTTGCTTTACGGTCTTCACCTTATCGTCGATAGCGTAGTAGCCGTCGCGGTAAACCGCACCCTTAATCTGCACGCGGTTCTCATAGCGGTCGATACTGCCCGATACGGTCAATACATCACCATCCTCCAGAACGAATGAGTCGAAGTTGGCGCTGTCGATAGTGAACGATGTGAACTCGCCACCCTGACGGCGTGTGACATTAATCACCTCGCGGTTAGCCTCGTTAGTGAACTCGCCAGCGAACTTGATAAGGTCGGCGATGGTCTCACCATCCTTCATCTCGTAGAACATTGGGCGCTTCACCTGACCCGAAATCTCAACCAACTTGCTATATGCTGGAACGGTAATCAGGTCGCCCTCGCGCAATGCGATGTCGCGCTCGGTCTTGCCATTGAGGATGTAGTCATAAACATCAATCTCCGAGAGGAGTTTGCCACCACGATATACCTGAATTGCACGCATCGTACCGAGGTTGTTCACGCCGCCCGCGATGTGCAACGCGTGGAAGAGCGTAGCCAGAGATGGGAGCGTGTAAGTACCAGCCGAGCCCACCTCGCCAGTGAGGTTCACCTGAATGCTGCGGATGCTGCCGAGCGAGAGTTTCATCTTGACGGTGTCATCATTCAAACCCTCATAGATTGTTGCCAACGAGCGGCGCAGACGAGCACTCGCCTCCTCGATAGTAAGACCCGACAAAAAGACTGGACCTACGCCGTTGATGCTGATGCGACCCTCCGAAGAGATTGTCTGGCTCAACGCCACCTGCGCGTCGCCCCAGATGTCGATGATAACCTCATCGCCAGGACCAAGTACATAGTTATTTGGGGTTGCAATCTTCAGATTTGGCTCGAAGGTCAAACGACTGCTGCGGAAGAGGTCGTGACCGAAGATGCGACGAGTGGTAGATGTAGCCTCCACATTGGCGATGTTGCTACCCAACTCCTCGCGATAACCCGCCTGTGGGTCTGCCACCATATGGGTCAAGTCGGCCTTCTCCTCCTGAAGGTTGTTGCCCGTTGATGCAGCCTCAATATTAACCGTACGGGTACGCTTAACATTATCACCACTTGCCTGATGCTGACCACGCAGAGCATTAATCTGCTCCTGGGTCAAGGTGCCGTTACGATACATCTGAATTAATTCCTGCTGACTCTGCGCAGAAACCATCGTAGCCATCACAGCAAACAAAAGTAGGATTGTTAATCTTTTCATCTCTTTATTTTTTAATTTTACTCTTACCCAACACGCTGACTCACAACTTTTTAGGCGCTTCACGCACGCACACGCATACACACAAGGCCACAATGAGTCAAAATATTGGAACAAATATAAGTAAAATTCCGTTAATATCAAACAATTACGGAGAGAGTCTGTCCGCCCCGACCATAGAAAGGTCTATCGCTTCTTCTTGGGTTTCTTGCGTACCGACCAGCCGAAATGACCAATCACATCGCCAAGGTGAAAATACTCGCCGTGGCAATAGGTGATAAGGTCGGCTCGCTGGAGATCGAGTTTGCCGCTCTCGGCGTCGATAAACTCCTCATCGACCTGCACATTCACCACCTCGGCAAGGAACATATCGTGCGTGCCGAGCGGGATAATCTGCTTCACGCGGCACTCGATAGCAACGGGCGACTCGTCGATGATGGGCGCTTTGACCTGCTCCGCCATAATGGGCGTGAGCCCCATCTCCTTGAACTTGTCGTAGTCCCTGCCCGACCTTACGCCACACCAGTCGGTAGCGCGCGCGAGGCGACCTGTGGTGAGGTTGATGACAAACTCGCCAGTGCGCTTGAGGATGTCGTAGGAGTGACGCTCGGGGCGCACCGAGATGTAACACATCGGCGGCGAGGTGCATACCGTACCAGTCCACGCTACGGTGAAGAGGTTATACTCCTGCTCGTTCTCGCCCACACTCACCAATACGGCGGGCACGGGGTATATCATTGTTCCTGGTTTCCAACTCTGTTTCATAGTGGTAATGGTTTTGATTGCTCAAAGATAAAAAATTATATGAAGACCACAAAACGCCCGTTGCGGGTGTTTTATATTTTCTTTGATGCGAGAGATTATTTGTAAAATAAAGTTATTGGAATGAAAATATATCTTCGGTGGCGGGGAGGGGTAGCGCAAAGCGATACGCCACCGAAGATACGGGCGTAACGCCCGTTCTCCATTTACCTTGTCACGAAAGAAAATCGAGGCGAACTGCATCCACAATCACTCCCCCACGCCCTGTGGGTTGTATAAAAAGAGGATTTTTTAGGCGCACGATGTTCGAGAAAGCGGAGTTTACTTGAAGTAAATGAGCATTTCGAGAAGGAGTGCAACACCAAAAAGACCTTTTTATGCAGCCCACAAAAAAAATGTCGCGAACCCCTCCCAAAAGGTCCGCGACACAGCAAAATTCTCCTTAACCAATCTAAATCAATGTACCATTAAACTACGCCCTGCGCCAACATTGCCTCCGCAACAGTCATAAAACCTGCGATGTTAGCACCCTTAACATAGTTTACATAGCCATCAGGCTCGGTACCATATTCTACACATACTGCGTGAATCTTCTTCATAATCTCCTGCAACTTGGTATCCACCTCCTCGGCGCTCCACTTGATACGCATTGAGTTCTGAGTCATCTCAAGACCCGATGTAGCCACGCCGCCAGCGTTAGATGCCTTACCTGGTGAGTAGAGCAACTTAGCCTTCTGGAATGTCTCGATAGCCTCTGGTGTAGATGGCATATTTGCACCCTCAACCACGCACTTGCAACCGTTGGCAACCAACTTGGCTGCATCCTCGCCGTTGAGCTCGTTCTGCGTTGCACAAGGCATTGCGATGTCGCACTTCACACCCCAAGGACGCTCGCCCTCGAAATACTGAGCCGTAGGATACTTCTCAACATACTGGCGGATGCGACCGCGAAGCATATTCTTCAACTCGAAGATGTACTGCAACTTATCCTCGTCGATGCCATCCGGGTCGTAGATGTAGCCGTTAGAGTCTGACATTGTAACAACCTTTGCACCCAACGACAACGCCTTCTCGGCTGCGAACTGCGCAACATTACCGCTACCAGAGATAGCCACAGTCTTGCCCGCATACGAATCGCCACGGGTAGCCAGCATAGCCTGACCGAAGTAGCAAGCGCCGTAACCAGTAGCCTCAGGACGCTTGAGTGAGCCACCGAAGCTCAAACCCTTACCTGTGAGCGTGCCTGTGAACTCGTTAGCCAAACGCTTGTACTGACCAAACATATAACCTACCTCGCGGCCACCTACACCGATATCGCCCGCAGGGACATCAGTATCAGCGCCGATGTGGCGTGTAAGCTCGGTCATAAAGCTCTGGCAGAAACGCATAATCTCCATCTCTGACTTGCCCTTTGGGTTGAAATCCGAACCACCCTTACCGCCGCCCATAGGCAGGGTTGTAAGGCTGTTCTTGAATGTCTGCTCGAAAGCGAGGAACTTCAGGATGCTCAGGTTTACGCTCGAGTGGAAACGGATACCGCCCTTGTATGGACCAATGGCGCTATTCATCTGCACGCGATAACCCTTGTTAATCATCACTTCGCCCTTATCGTTTACCCAAGGTACACGGAACAAAATCACGCGCTCTGGCTCTGCGATACGCTCCAGCACCTTCATCTTCATAAGCTGTGGATTCTCCAACACATAGGGAGCAACGCTCTCTACTACCTCTCTAACCGCCTGGTGGAACTCGGTCTCGCCTGGGTTCTTAGCAATGATGTCGGCCATAAATTGCTCGACATACTCCTTAACTGCCGTATTCATATCTTAAAAAAGTTTAATTTACTAATCAATAATGATGCAAATTTAATAAAATTTATTAATAATACAACTTTTTTCGCCATAAATTCCAAACATATTTGCATCTATATGCGAATACTACCCCAATTTGTGTAAATCCCTATGCATATTTATTTGCTTACATTTTTTATAATTTTTGCGTCATTGCTACCACATTTTTATTATTTTTTACTATCTTTGTAATATCAGAGAAGTAAACAGCACCTAAAACTTACAATCTATAACTATGAAAAGGCTTCGTATAATTATGATTGGCATTTTGGCATTTTTTGCTATTTTGCCAGCCGCAGCGCAGCAAATCAGCTACTCTGTGGAGAAAATCTGGGGCAACGGCACAACGCACTGCGCATTCTCATCACTCGTTCACTTCAAGGGTCGTTACTACTGCTCGTTCCGCGAGGGCGCGTCGCACATCTTCGACAAGGATGGCAAGGCAGAGGGCAAGGTGCGCATCCTCACATCGGAGGATGGCGTGAAGTGGGAGTCGGTGGCGTATGTCGGAAAGGAGGGTGTCGATTTGCGTGACCCCAAACTCTCGGTTACACCCGAAGGCAAGCTGCTGGTCACCATCGGCGGCTCAATCTACCGCAACCGCAACCTTGAGGCGTGCATACCTCATTATATGTTGAGCGACGACGGCAAGACCTTCACCGCTCCCGAGCCAGCGGAGATTGACCCCAAGATGACCACCAAGCGCGACTGGGTTTGGCGTGTCACCTGGCACGGCGGCGTGGGCTATGCGGTGAGTTACAACAAAGCACCCGAGGGCGACAACAACGGCAACGAGTTGTGGCTCTTAAAGACCACCGACGGCAAGAAATTCGAGGCTATCACAAGACTCAATATCGACGGCTACCCTAACGAGAGCACTGTGCGCTTTATGCCCGACGGCAGAATGGCGATTATGGTGCGCCGCGAGGCGGGCGACACACGCGGCTGGTGGGGCATCAGCGAGGCTCCGTTCACAAACTGGGAGTGGAAGAAGATGGGCTTGCGCCTTGGCGGTCAGGACTTTATCTTCCTTGATGACAACCGCATCGTGATGTGTACACGCAACTACGCCGTACCTGGCGCAGCAAAGACCTGCGTATATCTGGGCAACAACAGCGGCTTCTTCGAGGAGGTAATCTGCCTTCCTTCGGGCGGCGACAACAGTTACCCTGGCATCATCACCGTAGGCGACGAGTTATGGATTAGCTACTACTCTGGTCACGAGGGCTCAAATCCTTCAATCTACCTTGCGAAGATTCCAATGTCGAACTTCAGAAAGCAACGATAACAGAAATTTTAACCTCAAAAAACTACAACTATGAACGCAATCATTATCATCGCATCCGCAATTTATGCTATTCTCTGCGTCCTCATATTCATCAAGTTTTGGGGATTCTGCAACGATGTAAGAGAGTTGAAAAACCACTTTGTCGGCAAGAAAGAGTAACGCAAAAAAAGCCTGCTAATCGTTAGCAGGCTTTCTTATACATTATTTTTATTAATTGTATAAAAAGAGGGTTTTCAAGGCTTGCGATGTCCGAGAAACCGCAGTTTACTGAGCGTAAATGAGGATTTCGAGGACGAGCGTAACGAAGAAAAGACCTTTTTAGGCAATTAATTACTTCAACGCCTCCAACATTCTCTTCAATACTACGGTCGCTGAAATCTCGCGGTTTGCCGCCTCTGGAATAACCAATGAGCGAGGTGACTCAATCACCTCGTCGGTCACAATCATATTGCGGCGAACAGGCAAGCAGTGCATAAAGTGCGCGTTGTTGGTCACAGCCATCTGGCGCTCGCTCACCGTCCAACTCATATCCTTTGACAAAATCTTGCCGTAATCCTCGGGATTAGTCACGCCTGGGCAACTCCAATTCTTGGCATAGATAAAGTCAGCGCCCTCAAACGCCTTCATCTGATCGTACTCAACCTTCGCATCGCCAACAAACTGTGGGTCAAGCTCATAACCCTCGGGGTGAGTAACCACAAAATCAACATCTGCGGCATTCATCCACTCGGCAAACGAATTAGGCACAGCCTGTGGCAGAGCCTTTGGGTGTGGTGCCCAGGTGAGGACCACCTTTGGACGCTTGCGCTCCTTATACTCCTCGATGGTGATAAGGTCGGCAAACGACTGCAATGGGTGCACCGTAGCGCTCTCCATAAAGAATACGGGCTTGCCAGAGTACTGGATGAACTGCTCCAGAATCTTCTCGTTGTAGTCATCCTCGCGGCTCTCGAAGGTAGCGAACGAACGCACACCGATGATGTCGCAATAACTTGCCATCACTGGAATAGCCTCCAGCAGATGCTCGCTCTTGTCGCCATCCATCACCACGCCACGCTCGGTCTCCAACTTCCACGCACCCTGATTTACATCGAGCACGATGACATTCATACCGAGGTTCTGCGCCGCCTTCTGTGTACTCAAACGGGTACGCAAACTATTATTAAAAAAAATCAAGAGCGCAGTCTTATTCTTACCCAACTCCTGATACTTATAGCGGTCCGCCTTAATCTCCATCGCCTCCTGAAGTGCGACCTCGAGATTACCCAAATCTTTTACGCTGCGAAATACTTTCATACTTTTCTACATCAAAACTTGTAGCTCCACCGCGACTCGAACGCGAATTTAGGGTTTAGGAAACCCTCGTTCTATCCCTTGAACTATAGAGCCAATACCCGCCTTCACGGCAACGAGTACAAAGATACACCGCCAAATTCAAAATTCTAAATTCAAAATTGTGGTATCTCCTTCGGAGATGATTTGAAATCCGTCGGCGAAGCCGACACAATCATTTTGCATTTTGCATTTTGAATTTATTCTTCGATGGCTGCGATGAATACAGTGGGGTTCTCCTTCAGCCATGCGTGCATGTCGGCCACGGGAACAGCCTTGGTAATGGCAGCACCGTTCCAGTTTTCCTCGGCCCAACCGGCGGGCAGGTTGGCGGGATCAGCCACATAGTAGCGCATGGGATGATCGTTCACAGCGGAAACCTTGCCGCCGTAGGGAGCATAGTAGCCCCGGCCCAGAGTCAGATCCACGCAGTCCTGCAGAACATTATATGCAGTGGGATACCGGCCTGCGCCCTGGCCATAGAGGCTCTGGCGGCCGGAAGCGGAACCTTCCAGGGTGATCAGGTTGAAGTTAGCGGGAACAGCGGCTTCCAGAGCGCCCTGGGGGAACAGGGTAGGCTGGACATGGGCACGGAACAGGCCGTTTTCGGAAATGCCACGACCAATGAGCTTGCAGACCAGACCGTGTG
>JAFZFR010000047.1 GCA_017555805.1 Alistipes sp.
CGAAGAACTGCATCTCCATCTGCTCGAACTCGCGCATACGGAAGATGAACTGACGGGCAACAATCTCGTTACGGAAAGCCTTACCAATCTGGGCGATACCGAATGGGAGTTTCATACGACCAGTCTTCTGGACATTGAGGTAGTTCACGAAGATACCCTGTGCAGTCTCTGGACGGAGGTAGATTGTGTTAGCACCCTCGGCAGTAGAACCCATCTGGGTAGAGAACATCAGGTTGAACTGACGAACATCGGTCCAGTTGCGTGTACCAGAGATTGGGCAAACAACCTCGCAGTCGAGGATAATCTGCTTCAACTCCTCGAGGTTGTTGTCGTTCAACGCATTTGCGAAACGCTCGTGGATGGCGTCACGCTTTGCAGCGATGTCCAACACGCGTGGAGATGTTGCGCGGTACTGTGCCTCGTCGAAAGCCTCGCCAAAGCGCTTCTTCGCCTTATCAACCTCCTTCTGAATCTTCTCATCCTGCTTTGCCATCCAGTCCTCGATAAGAACATCGGCACGGTAGCGCTTCTTTGAGTCCTTATTGTCGATGAGTGGGTCGTTGAAAGCAGCCACATGGCCTGATGCCTCCCAAGTCTTTGGGTGCATAAAGATTGCAGCGTCGATACCGACGATGTTCTCGTTGAGTTTCACCATAGCATCCCACCAGTAGCGCTTGATGTTATTCTTCAACTCAACACCATTCTGGCCATAGTCATAAACGGCGCCAAGACCGTCATAAATCTCGCTCGAAGGGAAGATAAAACCATACTCCTTACAGTGAGCGATAAGTTTCTTAAACAACTCCTCTTGTGTCATATCTCTTATAGTTTTTATGTTTTCTTGTTTCTAACTTGCAAATATAGTTATTTTCCGTAAAACGAGCGGTTTTTTTCTGCTATTTTATCAAAGATAAAAAGATTTATCACTCTAGGGGCGGATTATGGGCAAAAAAAAGAGGTTGTTAAACCCGAAAGTCTAACAACCTTTATCTCCGTAAGAATATTACATTTTGCCCTACAAAAGGTGTTCTCGGCGGAAAGAGAAATTACCCTCGCGGGCGATGATGATATGGTCGAGCAGGCGAATATCAAACAACGCGGCGGCATCGGCTACGCGCTTGGTGAGTTGCTTGTCGGCAGCGCTTGGCTCGGCAGCACCCGAGGGGTGATTATGCACAAGAATCATCTGTGTAGCAAGCAGTTCGAGGGCTCGCTTCACTATCAGGCGGTGGTCCACCACCGTTGCCTGCACTCCGCCCTGACTTACGCGCTGGCGCTCGATAAGGCGGTTCGAGGAGGTGAGATACAACACCCAGCACTCCTCATACTGCATCGACTCCATCTGCGGACGCATCAGGCGCACCACATCGGCATCGGTGGCAACGCTCACAACATCCCCCTCGCTCTGCACCGCTACCCTGCGGCCCAGTTCCGCAGCCACAGCCAATCGCTCGGCTCGGCGCAGACCTATGCCCTCCAGCATACGCAGACGGCTCACATCGGCACGCGCAACGCCCTGCAACGAGCCGCACGAGGCAAGCATCGCCGCCGCCACAACCTTCGGGTCGCGGCTATCGGTCGAAGATTCGACCAAAAGAGCGAGCAACTCCTCGTCGGAAAGAGAGGAGGCGCCTCGCGAGAGGAGTTTATTATGCAGATTCTTCATTTTTTGTAACCTTCTGACGAGGTTTACGAATACGCTTTACGGGGACTGATGAGGCGGTTTTCTCGCCCTTCTCGCCCTTGTGATTATTGGCATCGAGGTTGTCGAGTTTATCCATGAGCTTTGTGCAGTCGTTGTCGCTAAAGCCCTGCGACACAGAGTAGCAGGCACGCTGCTCAGCCTCCTTCTTCGACTCGCCAGCACCATAGCCAACCTCCATACCGTCGATGAGCACCTTCGAGTAGAAGAATGGGTGCGCAGTTGAGTAGGTCTTGTCGTGAGCCGTAGAGAACTCGATGGTGTGGTGGTTCTTCTGACACCACTCGATAAGGCGGCTCTTGAAGTCGGTCTCGGACTCAAGCAGCGAATCAACCTTGATGTAATCGACAAATATCTTGTTAATGAGCAGACGATTGACGAAATCGTAACCCTGGTCGAGGTAGATAGCACCAATCATCGCCTCAAAGGCATCTCCATAGATATGTTTCTGCGACGAGTTGTTCGACGAGTTGGTAATCACATACTCGTCAAGACCAATGCGCTTTGCAACGCTGTTGAGCGACTGACGCGACACCATCTTCGAGCGCAACTGCGTGAGGAAACCCTCGCTCTTGTCGGGGAACTCGATGAAGAGGTAGTCGGACGACACACTCTCAATAACGGCATCACCCAAGAACTCCAGGCGCTCGTTGTTGATGTGCTGACCATCCTCAAGGACAATCGACGCAGACTTATGTATCAGAGCCAGTTTGTAGAGTTCGATATTGTGAGGAATCACACCGAACATATCATCTACGGCTCGAAAAAACATCTTATCCTTGCCGAAATTTCGGCGAAACGGACGCAGAAAAAAATCAAACATAATTATATCGTTTCTCAATCGTCACACCGCGCGGGCACACCGCCCAGCGCCACGACCAACAATTCAATGAGTGTGTTTGAATTACAAAAAATGGACTAAACCGAGGGATAAAAACCCCTCGATATAGCCCCATACTCTTTTCGTAGAACATTTCGTTCCACAACCCTCACTTTTCGCCCGCAGGCGCAGAGGGCATAATCTTTTATGCGCGACGCAACGGGGCGTCGGGATAAAAATTTAGATTATTTATTTTGTGTGAGCCTCAACGTACTCAATAGCAGCACCTACAGTAGTGATCTTCTCTGCATCCTCATCAGGGATCTGGATATCGAAAGCCTTCTCGAACTCCATGATCAACTCTACTGAATCCAAAGAATCTGCACCAAGGTGAGCTGTGAAGCTTGCTTCAGGTACTACCTCTTCTGCCTTAACGCCCAACTTGTCAACGATGATCTCGACAACCTTTGCCTGTACTTCTGACATAACTTTTAATTTTTAAGTTTAACAATTTTAATATCGATTGGTTTCAATCTTTTCATTGCTTTCCGCACAAAAGTAACACTTTTTTTATTAATTTTGGCATCGGAAGGCAATTATTTTACAACAAATATTCCTCCAAAGAAGATTAAACGATTAAAAACCAATAAATTATGAACCTTTTACTCATATCAAATTCAACAAATGCGGGTGAGCCTTACTTGCAATATCCAATAAAAAATATCGGAAATTTCCTCGCTGGCGTCAAAGAGGTGGTATTTATCCCCTATGCAGCCGTGACTTTCTCCTACGCCGAGTATGAGGCGAAGGTGCAGGCACGCTTCAACGAGATTGGCATCAAGGTGCGCTCAATCCACCGCGCCAAGGACCCACGAAAGATGATTCGTGAGGCGGAGGCTATCTGCGTTGGTGGCGGTAACACATTCGCCCTCACCAAGAAGATGCAGCAGCAGGGTCTGATGAAGGCCATCCTCAATAAAATCAAGCAGGGCACGCCTTATGTAGGCTGGTCTGCTGGTAGCAATGTGACCTGCCCTACTATCTGCACCACAAACGATATGCCTATCGTTGAGCCAGAGTCATTCAAGGCTATCGGTGCGGTGAAGTTCCAGATTAACCCACACTACCTCGACGCAAACCCAGAGGGTCACGCTGGCGAAACACGCGAGCAGCGCATCCTGGAGTACATCGAGGCTAACCCACGCCGTTGGGTGGTGGGCTTGCGCGAGGGTTGTATGTTGCATCTGCACGATGGCAAGATGGAACTTATCGGCTCACGCCCAATGCGTATCTTCAAGAAGGGCGTGGAGACCTTCGAGGTTAATGCTGGCGACGACTTGAGTTTCTTGCTGTAATGATTTCACGCTCACAGACTGGCATACAGGGCGAGGTGGCGGCAACAGAGTATCTGCGTAAAAACGGGTACCTCATCTGCGCGCGTAACTGGCGACAGGGTCGATATGAGATTGACATTGTTGCACAGAAGGCGGGTGTGTTGCACATCATTGAGGTCAAGACGCGCCGTGCGGGCTCGCTCCTAAAGCCAGAGGAGACCATAACACCGACAAAGGCTGCTGCGCTGCGAAAGGCGGCGGCAGCCTATCTGTCGCAACACCCCACAATGGAGGAGGTGGTATTCGACCTGATTGCCGTTGATACATTCCCCGACTGCAGCCACGAGATACGCTTTGTGGCAAATGTCATCGAATTTGGTTGGTAAGGAGCGTAAAAATCGAAGAAAATTCCTATATTTGTATTACAAAACAGTGACTACCCTACTTTATGATGCTTATTTATAATATTTGTATCGCACTTTATGCTCGCTTGGTGGGCTTGGTGGGACTATGGAACAAGAAGGCTCGTCAATGGGCGGAGGGTCGAAAAGGAATCTTCTTCAAGATGCAGCAGTGCATCAAACCAACCGACAAAATCGTATGGATACATGTGGCATCGCTCGGCGAGTTCGAGCAGGGTCGCCCCATCATCGAGCAGATACGCAAGCAGGGACTCGACTACAAGATTCTCGTCACATTCTTCTCGCCCTCGGGCTATGAGATTAGAAAGAACTACAACGGCGCGGACTATATCTTCTATCTGCCAGCCGACACACCTCGCAATGTAAAGCGATTCCTCGACATCGTAAATCCCGAAATTGCAATCTTCGTGAAGTATGAGTTCTGGTTGAACTATCTCCGCGAGTTGAAGCGTCGCAAGGTGCGTACATTTGTCATCTCGGCAATATTCCGCAAGAACTCAATATTCTTCAAGTGGTATGGCGCGAAGTGGCGTCAGGCGCTGGAGAGTTTTGAGCAGATGTTCGTGCAGAACGAGGAGTCGAAGGCGTTGTTGCGCGGCATTGGTTTTGAGAATGTTGTGGTGGCGGGTGATACACGCTTCGACCGAGTGGCAGAGCTGGCGCAGGCGGTGAAGCCTATTGAGATGATTGAACGCTTCAA